>NZ_JBCOCI010000002.1:0-292560 GCF_040929485.1 Phocaeicola sp. RTP21198st1_B8_RTP21198_201120
CCTGTCAAAACAAAGGGGCTTAAAATTGCAGCACAATTGCAGAAAGGAGCTTCGGGAGGGGTGATTGAATGGAAAGTAAACTGAATGAACATATAAACCTTTTAAATAAAACTGTATGATGAAAACACATGAGAACCGGGCCTTGTTCAGCAGGGCTTTGCTGAAGGCTACCACCTGTCTTTTCCTTACTGCGGGTGCAGGAGTCAGTAGTGTATGGGCAGCACCGGAAGAGAATGCCCAAGCAACCTCGATAGTACAACAAAGTAGCACTGTCAATGGTAAGATTACAGACGCAAATGGAGAACCCATCATTGGTGCCAGTGTTGTGATAAAAGGTACTACTAATGGAACTATAACCGACTTCGACGGTAACTTTATGCTGGAAGTTCCTGCTAAAGCTACTTTAGTTGTATCCTATGTGGGATATAAAACGCTAGAGGTTCCTGTAAACGGAAAAAAAACACTTAACATCAATTTGAAGGAAGACACAGAAATGCTTGATGAAGTAGTAGTGGTAGGTTATGGTACTCAAAAGAAAGCCACACTAACCGGTTCTGTTTCACAGGTAGGTGGTGAAGAACTGAAGAAAGTGGCTGCAACAAATCTTACTAATACACTTGCCGGAAAAACAGCAGGTGTCATTGCTAATACACGTTCGGGCGAACCGGGTGAAGATAACGCTGACATTCTTATCCGTGGTAAAGGGACTCTAGGAAGTACCTCCCCTCTTATTGTCGTTGACGGTATTGCCGACCGGTCATTCAGCCGTCTTAACCCCGAAGATATTGAATCTATCTCTGTCTTGAAAGATGCTTCAGCAGCTATCTATGGTGCACGCGCCGCTAATGGAGTAATCCTGGTTACAACCAAACGCGGTACAGAAGGGAAAGTCAAAATCAACTATAGTGGTAATGTATCTTTTTCCCAGCCAACCCGTATCCCTGAAATGTTGGATTCTTACCAATATGCCACTTATGTAAATGAATACGATGCCGGACATGGTGAAGCTGCCACTTATTCTGCCGAAGCATTAGGTATGATTCAAAGTGGCGAGGATCAAATTCGCTATCCTAATACAGACTGGTGGAGTGAAGTAGCTAAAGACTGGGCTACCAAAACTCAACACAGCTTGGCTATCAGCGGAGGTAATGACAAAATATCTTTCTATACTTCGGCACAATATATGTATCAAGATGCTATTTACAAGAAAGGTGTACAAGACTACAACCAATATCAGTTTACTACCAACCTTGACGCAAAAATTACGAAAGCAATAAAATTCAGCATGGATATTTTAGGCCGGCAGGAAGTCAGGAATCGTGGTGTATATTCTACAGAAGACCTGTTTGGCTATTTTCTTACCACTAATCCGATGGCAGCTCCTTATTATCCTAATGGCTTGTTACGTGTAGGCTATGATGGAGTAACCAACAATGCCGCTGTAAAAGTAACGGATATACCGGGTACTAATAAAACGACATACAGTACTCTTAACCTAAAGCCAAGACTCCGTGTAGACTTAGACGTCATTACCAAAGGATTATATGTAGAAGGTTATGCCGCACTAGACTTTCATTTTAATGATGGAAAACAGATAAACAATCCTTATGATGTTTACCAATATGACGCAGCAACAGATTCCTATATCAACAGACGTGATGCCACAGGTTCCATCAGTGTTAACCAATGGTTCAACAAAGATAAAACCATTACCTTGAATGCCCGTTTAGGATATAGTCACGATTTTAAAGGTGGACATCATGTAGATGCTTTTATAGCTTACGAACAAAGTAAATACGATTATACTGGTATTTCTGCCTATCGTACAAATTATTTATCAACAACTATTCCTGAAATCTTCGCCGGAAGCGATGTAGCTAAAGACAAGGATAATAGTGGAAGTTCGAATGTAACAGCTCGTCAAAACTATTTCGGTCGTATCAATTATGCCTACAAAGACAAATATCTGACAGAATTTACAATGCGCTATGATGGTTCTATGAATTTTGCTCCGGGACATCGTTGGGGAGTTTTCCCGGCGTTTTCTTTAGGTTGGGTGATGTCAGAAGAAGAATTCTTCCAACCCTTGAAAAATGTAGTAAGTTTCTTCAAGGTAAAAGGTTCATGGGGTATGATGGGTAATGACAATGTAACTGCTTATCAGTATATGTCACAATACAAATTCATTGATTTAAACAATACCAGCTCCATGTGCTTCGGTGATGAAGTAGTAAAAGCAATTTATGAATCACGTACAGCCAACCCTTTAATTACTTGGGAAAAAGCAAAGACTTGGAATCTAGGGTTTTCTTCACAATTCCTTGATGGTAAATTCGGACTGGATTTTGATTATTTCCAATCACGCCGTAATGACATTTTGATTACCCGTAATGCTTCTATCCCTACCTATTCGGGATTAGTTCTTCCAGCCGAAAATTTGGGTAAAGTAAAAAATCACGGTCTAGAACTCATTGCAACCTATCGTGACCATTCCGGTGATTTTTCATGGGGAATAACAGGAAATTTCACTTATGCCAATAACAAAGTAGTATACGAAGATGAAGCTGCTTCCACTCCGGAATGGCAACGTCGTACCGGTCATCCTATTGATGGAATGGTACTATATAAAGCATTAGGAATCTATCAAACACAAGAACAGGTAGATAACACACCTCACATTGCAGGTGCCAAACCCGGTGACTTAATTTATCAAGATACCAATGGAGATGGAAATATTACCTGGGATGATGCTATACGTTTAGATAAATCGGCCACACCTAAAATAATCTTCGGTCTGACCCTGAACGGAGCATGGAAAGGTTGGGATCTGAATGTATTTTTCCAAGGACAAGCCGATGCAGAGCAATTGGTTCAACCGACCATGAATATGGCAACCGATTTCTATGAAGGACGCTGGATAGAAACAAATACAGCAGAACAAAATGCTGCTGCCAAATGGCCGCGTGCATTCATCAAGCAGACATATGGTGACGCATGGAATGGTGTAGCCTCTACATGGTGGTTACGTGACGCTTCCTTCGTTCGTCTGAAATCTATAGAATTAGGATACACACTACCCAAAATGTGGACTAAAAGCATAGGTATTGAGAATGCACGTATTTATGTTAATGGTAACAATCTTTTTACCATTGATGGTATGAAAATATGTGATCCAGAGGCCGGTATGTTCAAAAACACAGATGGTTATGTGGTGGAATCCGGTGGAGTCAGAGGTTATCCTCTCCAACGCATGATTACAGTCGGAGCTAATGTTACATTCTAATGACCTATAAAACTAAAATACAAAATGAAAAAACATATATTACTTTGTGCAGCACTTGCACTTTCAAGTTTCGGACTTCCTTCTTGTTCAGATATTTTAGATCAAAAACCACTAGACTCATACACAGATACAGCTGTTTGGGGTGACTTGAGCCTGGCAGAAAGTTTCTTAAACTACTGTTATTTACGAGTGGAAGCAGAAAATACAAACGGCGTAATGTTCTGTAATTATACAGATGAAACCTATCATATGCACGACTATGGAACAAGTACCTATACACAAGGCCGTGCTTCATGTGACAACTATAATACCGGGTGGACTGAAGGAAAAGGAAATACGTGGTCACATTATTATGGCGGCATTAAATTATGCAACCAATTATTGGAAGACATCATGGATACGCCTGCCAATACCGATAGTGAAAAAGAATGGAAAAATCAGATAATCGGCCAGGGCTACTTTTTACGCGCCTACTACTATCATATGCTATATAGTGTCTATGGACGTATTCCATTGATTGACCATACTTATGACTTGGATTCTGAATTCAAAGAGGAACGTGCAGATATGGATGATGTAGCTGATTTTATTGTTGCTGATTGTGATAAAGCTGCTGAATTACTTCCCACAGTCTATAAAGATGCAAGTGATTTTGGGCGTGCAACCAAAGGGGCGGCCCTTGCTTTAAAAGGCCGAGTATTGCTTTATAAAGCAAGTCCCTTATTCGGTACTCCCTCTAGAGAAAAATGGCAGGCGGCAGCAGATGCAAACAAAGCAGTCATCGATATGAATATCTATTCTTTAAAACAAGTTTCGAATAGTGATGAATATGCAGATCTGTTCTTCGATTCCAAAAATCCGGAAGTAATTTTCGAAAAACTTTATGATGAAAAAGGAATTGCAGGAAGTAGTGCCAGCCTAGTTATGCAAGCTCCTGCCGGACCTGGTAACGGATATGAAGGCTGGAGTACGTGGCAACCCACTTACGAAATAGTAGAACTCTTCCAGAATGCTGATGGTACACCTTATAAACCGGCAGAAACCAAACCATTCACGATTTTACAAACCACAATTGACCCCGACTCTGGAGAAGCCACACAAAAAGAAGTCACTATACAGGCATCAGATGTAAACCCATGGGAAGGTAGAGAAATCCGTCTGAAAGCAAATATTCTCTATGATGGTATGCTGTGGGGATACGGAGATTCAAACCGTGAAATCGAATTATTTGAAGCCGGAGCAAAAGGGGTCATTCCGGGTAAAGATTCACGTACAGGAGAAACTTGGTGGAACGGTACAAAAACTGGATATAATATGCGAAAGTTCTTATCTTCTCATATTAATTTTTATGACGATACGGTAGTAGATACTACCCCATGGTTCTTCATCAGACTGGCAGAAGTCTATTTGAACTATGCTGAATGTCAGATAGAGCTAGGTAACAATGCCGAGGCTCTAAAATACATCAACCTTATCAGAAACCGTGCGTTATTACCGGATGCCACAGGCAAAGACATACGGACTGAATATGAATATGAACGCACTGTAGAATTGATGTTCGAAGGACAACGATTCTTTGACTTACGCCGCTGGAAGAAAATGGAAGAAACATATTCCAAAGAACATTGGCCTACCGGATTAAAAATTTATAAATTGCAGAATGGAACCAAAATATATTATCATAACCCAGAAGCCGTACAGCAACGTAATTTCGATGCCTCAAAAAATTATTGGTGGCCTATCCCACGTTACGAGTTAAACAAATCAACGTTACTAGATGCCGCACCGTATGAATAAAAAATAGTATTTCTTGATTATTATATATTACAGGAACGGAAAATAAAAACCGTTCCTGTTTTCAAAAAAAGTAATTATATATGAATAAACATACCTTCTTTTTATTTCTGGCAATAATAATCACTTCCTGTTCCAACGCACAAAGAAACAGCGATATCCCTCTACCCTCCGGCAAGTCCATCTATATCCCCAAGGAGCTTCAAGGCATGGATTTACAGAATCCGGCAAGTCAGTGGAGTTATCACCGTATGGCATACACCGAGAACTTCGTCATCTTCTGGGAGAAGGGCTTCGGCAATGACCTCAGCAACCCACCACAGCTGGAGGGGCATTCCATGAAGGTGGATCTGCCCGGTCTGAAGGAGAAGCTGGAAAACTTCTACGCTTATTTCTACCACACGCTGCAGTTTGCCAGGCAAGGTTCGAAATGTGATAAATACCGCATGATGGTCATGATAAACTATTCCCTGGAAGGCACTGCCTACGGAGGGGATTACGACGGGCAGATCGGTGCGCTCTGGATCACCCCCAACCGGGTACAAGATGAGAAATTGAATTGTATCGCGCATGAACTGGGGCATAGCTTCCAGTCACAAATCACCTGCGACGGTCAAGGAGAAGCTTGGGGTGGTTGCGGCTTTTTCGAGATGACTTCACAATGGATGCTCTGGCAAGTAAATCCTGACTGGATGACCGATGAGAAATATCATTGGGATGCGTTCAAAACCCTTACACACAAAGCTTATCTGCATTTGGATAATATTTATCATTCACCATATGTGCTTGAATACTGGGGAATCCGGTACGGTCTGCCTTTCATAGCCGAACTGTACCGCCAGGGAAAACGTGGGGAGGACCCTGTCATTACCTACAAACGGCTGAACAGTCTTGGACAGAAAGAGTTCTGTGACGAGATGTTCGACGCCTGTCGCCATTTTGTCAACTGGGATTTTAAGCGGGTATGGAAAGAGACACGCCCGTACGCAAACCAATACACTTGCAAAATGAATCCATCTGAAGAGGGATGGTACCGGGTTGCACCCGAAAACTGTCCTGAGAATTATGGTTTCAACGCAGTTCCCCTCTCCGTTCCCCAGCCGGGAAGTGCCGTGGAAGTGGAGTTCCTTGGGGAGGCAGGTAGGGAGGGTTACAATTCCGTCCACCCGGAGAAAGCCGGCTGGAGATACGGTTTTGTCGCTGTCACTCGGGAAGGAAAATCCGTTTACGGAGAAATGGGAAACAACACGGAAGGAGTGGTGAAGTATATTGCTCCCAAGGATGTACCGTTGGCCCACTTGTGGTTGGTTGTCATGGGGGCTCCGACGGAACACTGGATGAATCCCATATCCGGGGAAAAAGATGCACAATGGCCTTATAAAATAAAAATAACCGGCAGTTTCCTACTCACCTCGGCAAATTGAAAGATTCATCTGGAATCCTCACTTTTTCTTCGAATTTTCTCTTTTCTTTCTCAGAAAAGTAGTAATCTTGCATAAGATTTAGAAATAAGAAGAAAATACTATGAAAAGACTAGTCCTATTGCTATTGAACTTACTGATGCCGATGATTCTGTTTGCTGCGTCCAATGACCTCTGTTTCCGTCATTTTTCTGTAGAAGACGGACTATCATCCAATTCGGTACGTGCTTTAATGCAAGATAAATACGGTTTTCTATGGATAGGAACGGATGAAGGACTGAACCGCTATGACGGTACTACTGTAAAACTCTATAGACTGAAAGATAGGGGAGCTAATGAAGCTATTTCATCTTTATACAGCACCCTCAACAAGATATGGATAGGTACAGACGAAGGCATATATATCTATGATTACGAAACAGAAGATATAATGCCTTTTGTACTGGCCACCTCCAAAAATATCCATATTGAAACAAATACGAACCATATTGTCGAAGATAAAGACAAAAACCTATGGTTCACTACGGTAGGACAAGGAATATTCAAATACAACACCATCACCAACCACTTGGAGCAATACGAATTTAAAAACGCAAATGGTTTAATGGCAAGTGTGCTGGTGGATAGTGAAAACCAAATATGGGCCATTACCAATTGGGGAAACTCAGGTCTTTTCAAACTGAATAAAGCAGAAAATAAATTCGAGACTTTTCCGCTCTCCTATGAAAGCGGAAAGCATGACTCAAACGCATTGGTCATGTTGGAAGACTCGGAACATACACTGTGGTTAGGAACCTGGGAGTGTGGTTTGCAAAAAATCGATAAATACAGCGGAAAGGCCACTACTTATCTGCATCCGACAGACGGAAAAGGTGCCACCCATATTCATTCTATCATGGAATATGCCCCTCACCAGCTACTCATAGGCTCGGATGACGGGCTTCTGTTATTCAATACCATTACAGAGGAATATCAATTGTTTACAGAAGATGAAACAAACCCACATTCATTGTCCAACCGTTTTGTTTATCCTATTATAAAAGATCATGAAGGTGGAATATGGATCGGAACTTACTATGGAGGAGTAAATTATATCTCACCCAATACTGGACAATTCGAAAGTTTTGTCCACTCACGTTTCTCCAATTCTGTTAACGGAACAGTCATCGGACGGTTCTGCGAAGACTCTAACGGAGATGTATGGATCGCTTCGGATGACGGAGGGTTAAACCGCTTTTCTCCCAAAAATAGAAAATTTTCCCATTATTTGCCCTTGGAGGGAAAAAACAGTCTGTCCTATCACAATGTACATGCACTTTGTATGGACGGTGATAATTTATGGATCGGTACTTATACTGGAGGGGTAAACGTATTAAATCTGCAAACGGGAACTTTTAAAACATATTCTGCCTATCAGGATAATCCCGCCTCACTGGACGGAACCAGTTCTTATGCCATATTCAAAGACAGAAAAGAGAGAATATGGGTCACCTCCATGTCCGGAGTAAATCTATATAACCGGGAAAAAGATAATTTCACCCGAATTAAATACTTGGACGCACTGACCATTGACATTGACCAGGATACCAAAGGAAATCCCTGGTTCTCCACCCAAGGCAAGGGATTATTTAAATACCATCCAGAAAAACAGATATGGAAGAACTATATACATGACCATAAAAATCCGAACTCACTGGCAAACAACCAAGTGAACTGTGTACTGATTGACACAAACGGAGAGATGTGGGTGGGAACCATGAACGGGCTCTGCAAATACAATGCGGAAGAAGATGCATTCGAAACTTTACCTCTTGAAATTCCCAGTCACAATATATGCAGCATCATCGAAGACCAACGCATATTGTGGCTCACCACCACCAAAGGGCTAGTGCGCTACACCCCTGGAGAAGGTTGCCGAGTATTTACTAAAAGCGACGGACTGCAAAGTGAACAATTCCTACCTAATGCTGCCTTAAAAGCATCGGATGGAAAAATTTATATCGGCTCGGTAAACGGATTCAATGCTTTCTACCCCCATCAGATTAAGACAAATGTGATGCTTCCTCCAGTAATCATTACAGAACTGGAAATAGATAATAAGGAAATCCAAACTGGAAACAAACTGCTTCCAAAATCTCTCAACCAGTTGGAAGAACTGGAGCTATCCTATAAAGAAAATGCATTCAGCTTGCTTTATGCCTCTTTAAGCTATTGCACCCCCAATAAAAACAAATACGCCTATAAACTGGAAGGATTTGACAAAGACTGGAACTATGTAGGCTCCCAGAATAAGGCCACTTACACCAATTTGCCCGCAGGAACCTATCTTTTCAAAGTAAAGGCGACCAATAATGACGGAATATGGAATGAAAAAGGAACCAGTCTGAAAATCACCATCCACCCTCCTTTCTATTGGTCCACCGCTTCCAAACTGCTCTATTTTATATTGGTTTGCATAGCTTTCGGATTCGTCATCCGCTTCATCATCAAACGGACAGAGAAGAAACATACGGCTGAAATAAACAAACTGAACGCCAACAAGGAAAAAGAAGTACACGAAGCCAAAATCAAGTTCTTCACCATGATAGCCCACGAAATACGCACACCGGTATCCCTTATCATAGGACCTTTGGAGAAAATAATGAAATCCCCCGTGTCCCTGCCGTCTACAGTACGCGACGATCTAAATATTATTGACCGTAACAGCCAGCGTCTGCTGTTCCTGGTAAACCAATTGCTGGATTTCCGGAAGGTGGAACAGGAAGGAATGAAAATGAAGTTTGCTTCCCAAAATATCCACCAACTGCTCAAAGCGGTTTGTGAACGTTTCGAACCTTTCATCGCCCAACATGGAGCACGGCTTACTGTGGAATATCCTGAAGCAGATTTCACAGCTATAGTAGACAGTGAAGCGGTAACCAAACTAGTCAGCAACCTGTTAACCAATGCCAGTAAATACACAAAAGATGAAGTTACTCTTACCTGTATCGTACAGCCGGAACAACATACTTTTATAATCCGAGTGACAGATAACGGCATAGGGATCAGCAAAGAAGAACAAAAGAAGATATTCCATCCGTTCTATCAGGCTATGGATAACAAGCCGGGAACAGGTATCGGCCTCAGCATTGTCAAAAGTATTGTAGAATCACACAATGGCTGCATTGAAGTGGAATCCGAAGTGAACAAAGGGTCATCTTTTATCGTAACACTGCCTGTAGAACAAGCACAAGTCCTGCCACAGGATACGGGCACATCACTATTGAACAACCCAGCCATTCCCGAAGAAATCTTGCAAGAGGACCTCTCCGGTTCTCCTATCAAACATAAACCAACCATGCTGATTGTGGATGATAATGAGGAAATGTTGAATTTCCTTTCGAGTAGTCTGGCTGATAAATACAGCATACTTACCGCAGAAGACGGTATAGAAGCATTAAATAAACTCAAAGAAAACGAAGTGACACTCATTGTAAGCGACTGGATGATGCCACGCATGGACGGAGTGGAATTCTGCAAAGCGATAAGGACTAACCAAACTACCAGTCATATACCCTTCATCCTGCTAACGGCCAAGACAGATACCAACTCCAAGATAGAAGGTATGGATTGTGGTGCAGATGCCTACATAGAGAAACCTTTCTCCATGCAATACTTGGAAGCATGTATCAAGAATCTGGTAGACTTGCGTAATCTGCTGCGTCAGAAATTCTCGAAGATGCCGCTGGTTCCGCTGAACAGCATTGCCAATAATTCTATGGACGACAAGTTCCTTACCCGCATGAATGAAATCATAGAAGAGAATTTCTCCAATCCGGAATTATCCGTAGATTTCCTGGCCGAAAAGTTGTGTATCAGCCGTTCGGGTCTGTTTGCCAAAATTAAAACATTGGCCAATATCACCCCTAATGAACTGATTCAAGTGGTACGTTTGAAAAAAGCAGCGATCTTGCTAGCAGAAAACAAATACCGCATTAATGAAATCTGTTATATGGTAGGATTCAATAATCCGTCTTATTTCTCCAAGTGTTTCCAGAAACAGTTCGGCATGAAACCGGGGGAATTTGTAAACGGGAAAAGAGAAGAATAAAAACTAATCAAAAATCATTCCCTAAAAATAAAAAATCCGGTTTCCCCTTTTCAGAGAAACCGGATTCATGATGAACGAGTGATTTTATTTCAATCAATAATTATTCTTCTTCACTTCGAAATAAGCTTGCGGATGCAGACATGCAGGACATACTTCAGGAGCTTCCGTACCTACATAAATGTAACCGCAGTTACGGCACTGCCATACAGTTTCTTCCGCTTTCTTGAATACTGTGCCTTCTTCCACATTCTTCAATAAAGCCAGATATCTTTCCTCATGCCCCTTTTCAGCTTCAGCGATTCTGCGATACATAGTAGCGATAGCAGGAAAACCTTCCTGATCGGCCACATCAGCAAAGTGAGGGTAATCAGTAGTCCATTCTTCATTTTCACCGGCAGCCGCAGCTTTTAAATTCTCCATAGTGGTACCAATGATACCTGCAGGATAGCTGGCAGTGATTTCTACCATACCACCTTCCAACCATTTAAACATACGTTTCGCATGTTCCTTTTCCTGATCAGCTGTTTCAGTAAAAATAGCAGCAATCTGTTCATAACCTTCTTTCTTTGCTGTACTTGCAAAGTAAGTATAACGCATTCTAGCCTGTGACTCACCTGCAAATGAAGTCAGCAAATTTTTTTCTGTCTGTGTACCTTTTACGCTCTTAGCCATAATAATTAGTTTTATTAGTTAGTTATTATTCAATCATCTTTTGGTAATACAAAGATATATCTTTTATTCCAAAATTGTATTCATTACAATTATATTTTTATATTTAATTAAACGTTCACTTTATATAAAATAAACAAGAACACCTATATTTGTGTTCACAACAACATTAACATTTTTCATTATGAAAAGCATCATCAAATTATTCACTTTTCCCCTCCTTACTATAATAGGATTTAATTCGTGTGCGTCCATACCGTTAAAGGTCGGAGAATCTGAAAACAACTCCACTTACACTGTCAGCTATCTGTTTGAACATGACGGTTGCAAGGTATATCGTTTTTACGATAAAGGAAATTACGTTTACTTTACTACGAGAGGAGATGTAACCAGTATCACAAATGATTCTACCGCCCAACGCACCATTACTATCAACAAAACACCCTATGAATAACAAAAATACGAATTTAAATAGAATAATACCTTAATTTATACATTAATTTTATCTACTTTTGCAACTCGTTTAAAATCATAGCATAAAGTAGTTGACAAATGAAAGCATTTGAATTCAAGCCGAAGCTCTTCACTACCCTACAGAATTATTCAAAAGAGAGCTTCATGGCCGACCTTATGGCCGGAATTATCGTAGGTATTGTTGCACTTCCACTAGCTATCGCATTTGGTATCGCTTCGGGAGTTTCTCCAGAAAAAGGCATCATCACTGCTATTGTAGCAGGATTTATCATCTCTTTATTAGGAGGAAGCAAAGTACAAATAGGCGGACCTACCGGAGCATTTATCGTAATTATCTATGGTATCATCCAAGAATACGGCATCAGCGGATTAACAGTAGCAACTCTTATGGCAGGAGTACTCCTTATTTTATTAGGTGTATTCAAGCTGGGAGCTGTTATCAAATTTATTCCTTATCCCATTATTGTAGGATTTACCAGTGGTATTGCCGTCACCATTTTTACGACACAGATTGCCGATATCTTCGGACTGAACTTCGGAGGAGAAAAAGTACCGGGAGACTTTATAGGCAAATGGATGATTTATTTCCGTCATTTTGATACTGTTAATTGGTGGAACGCCATTGTCAGCATAGTCAGTGTCCTGATCATCGCACTGACTCCCCGATTCTCAAAAAAGATCCCAGGCTCGCTGATTGCCATCATTGTAGTGACTATTGCCGTATACCTGATGAAGACATATGGCGGAATCACTTGTATCGACACCATTGGCGACCGTTTTACCATTCAGTCACAGTTGCCGGATGCAGTAGTACCCAAATTAGATTGGGAAGCTATCAAGAATTTATTTCCGGTTGCCATCACCATTGCTGTACTGGGAGCCATAGAATCTCTGTTGTCTGCTGCCGTAGCCGATGGTGTCATTGGTGACCGCCACGATTCAAACACGGAACTGATAGCCCAGGGCGCAGCCAATATTATCGCTCCGCTGTTTGGCGGTATTCCTGCTACAGGAGCCATCGCACGTACCATGACCAATATCAACAACGGTGGAAAATCACCTGTTGCAGGTATCATTCATGCAGTCATTCTGTTGCTGATTCTCTTGTTCCTGATGCCTCTGGCACAATATATCCCGATGGCCTGTCTGGCAGGTGTATTGGTGATTGTTTCTTATAACATGAGCGGCTGGCGTACTTTCAAGGCGTTGCTGAAGAATCCGAAATCAGACGTCACCGTACTACTGATCACTTTCTTCCTGACTGTTATCTTTGATTTAACCGTAGCTATTGAAGTAGGTTTGCTCATTGCCTGTGTATTGTTCATGAAACGTGTCATGGAAACAACAGAAATATCGGTTATCAAAAATGAAATCGACCCCAATAATGAATCCGATCTGGAAGTGCACGAAGAACATCTCATGGTTCCCAAAGGTGTGGAAGTATATGAAATCAATGGTCCCTACTTCTTTGGTATCGCTACCAAGTTTGAGGAAATCATGTCCGAACTGGGCGACCGTCCCAAAGTACGGATTGTACGTATGCGTAAAGTACCATTCATTGACTCTACCGGTATTCACAACCTGACTAATCTATGTGAAATGTCTAAAAAAGAAAATATTCAGATTGTGCTTTCGGGAGTGAATGAAAAAGTGCATCAAATTCTTGAAAAATCAGGATTTAATGAATTACTGGGAAAAGAAAATATCTGTCCTAATATTAATGTAGCACTGGAAAAGGCAAAGGGCATTATAGAAAAATAAAACGGACTACTCTATTAAAAGAATTTATCTATGGAAAAGAGGATACTCCCGATAGCTGGAATATCCTCTTTCTCATCTAAATACTTCAGGTTGGTACTACTCCACCAAAGAGTGGCATGAATAGAATGCCAATATCCGTTCTTTCAGTAAATAGGTATATTTAGTCTGTGATTGTTGGGACAACGCATCTGCTAATTTCATTTTTATCTCATTATACTCATATACAGCCGACTTTCCAGCCATATACTTCTCTAACGCATACCGATGCGCCTCCCGATTGGCAGCTACCGCTTTGGTAGTAGATTCGTATTTCTCAAAAGCTGCCAACGCATCCATATATGCTTTCTCAATATCCTTATAGAGACTTCTCTTTTCATTTTCCAATGACAAGCGGGCATTATTCTCTTCCAAACGCGCTGTTTTTACCTGATTCCTCGTAGAGAAGCGGTCAAAAAGAGGGATGCTTAATGTGAAATAAATGCTTTTCTGCATATTGTTTTTAAACTGCTGATAAAAAGACGGATTCATTGCACGACGAGAATAATAGTAACCGGTATTGATTCCGGCACCCAAAAAAAGCTGTGGGTAATATCCCGACTTGACAACTTTTGTACTTTTCACTTTACTCTGCAAAGAATAATGAGCTTGCTTTATCTGAGGCATACAGCTTAATGCCGAGGCGTAAATCCCCTCAGGAGTGACAGACTCCATAGAAACTATACTTTCATCCAAAGAATCTACATCAAAATACTCCTCACCCTTCAACTCCATCAATTGCATCAAGTCAAGAAAAGAAAGCCGCAGCGAGTTCCTAGCTTCAGTAGCCACCAGCTCATCATCAGCCAATTGAGCTTTCACATCATATAATTGAGACTGCGGAACTTTTCCATTCTCTATCAAAATCCGTGTTCTGATTTCTTGTTCTTTTGTCAACCGGATTTGTTCTTGAGCGATACGATAGATTTCTTTATTCAACAGTATCTGAAAATAATAGTTGGTTACATTGAGTGACAAGTTGTTTTCTATCAATTCCTTATTTGCCTCAGCCGCCAATATATCGAATTTATTCCGGGTAATGGATGCACTTGTTTTGAATCCGGTAAAAAGAGGCATTTCGGCACTGGCAGAGAATGAAGAATTTTGTATGTTGCTATCTTCATACGTATTATCCTGATTCAAGGCCCTGCCAAAAGAAAAACGTTGTGAAGCTCCTACATTCAAGTCGGGCAGAAAACTGCTCTTCAGCGTATTTCTCTCTACTTTCAAACTTTTAATCCGGTTTTGACTCTGCTTCACCTCTATATTGTGCAGTATGGCATAATCTATACATTCTTTGAGACTCCACTTCTTATTTTGTGCTTGTATATTCGCTATAAATACGATGGCTGCAACAGCTACAACTATTAACTTTTTCATACTGTTCATTCTTTAACCTACTTCATCAAACTGTTCCTTCCATAAACGATGATACATCCCATTCGAATTGAACAATTCTTCATGAGTACCTGCCTCGACTACTTGCCCCTTATCAATCACCACAATCTTATCTGCATTTTTCACTGTACTCAACCGATGAGCAATCACGATAATCGTTTTCCCCTTCCGTGCCAATGCATCTAATGTCTGCTTTACATAGCGTTCGGAAATAGAATCAAGCGAAGACGTTGCCTCATCGAAAATAAGTATCTCCGGTTCCTTATACAAAGCACGCGCTATGGCAAGCCGCTGCCGCTCGCCACCCGACAAGGATGCACCATGTTCACCGATATAAGTCCGGTAGTCCTTAGGCAAACCATCTATAAAGTCCTTCAAACCAAGTTGTTCCGTCAAATCTACAATTTTCTTCATGTCCGGATGCAAGTCACCTACCGCTATATTCTCTGCAATGCTGCCGGCAAATAATTCAATCTGTTGAGGTACTGTTCCCACCCGGCGACGAAGGCTGCGATTGTCTATTTGCGCAATATCATAATCGCCTATGCGAATGCGACCCTCCTGTATAGGATAAATATGCTGTAACAACGAAATCAAAGTCGTCTTGCCCGACCCGCTTTCTCCCACTATGGCAGTAGTCTTCCCCTTTTCTATCTTCAAGCCCAATTCCTTGAACACATCCTTGCGCGAACCATAGCGAAACGAAACATTCTCAAACGTAATATCGCCTACCATATCCGGTTCTAATATTATCTTTTGATTATTATCCTGTTCGCGTTCCAAGTCCATAATCTGGAATAAGCGGTCGGCGGCAATCAGTGCATCCTGGATAGTCTGATTGGAAGAAATCAGCGAGCCGATAGGAGAAATTACATAACCAACCAAGGAATAAAACACCATCAGAGCTCCGGGTGTCAACTCCTGATCGACCACCAAAATACTTCCTAACCAAAGAACGGCAATCGTAATGCCGGTGGATACAAACTGAATACCGCCTTGCGCCATAATAGATCCATAAATACTGCGATACGTATTCTTTAATAAATGTACAAAACGAGTTTCCGTCTTCAAATTAGCATATTCTTCTATACCGAATCGTTTGATAGTAGAAATGGAATTAAGAGATTCCACCAATTGCGCTTCCAAATCAGCGCTACTTTCCATAATACCGCGCTGATATTTCCGATTCAATTTATTGAATCCCCAGAAAATAAGCAGGAATAAGGGGGCAGACACTAATGTAATCAATGCCAGCTCCCAGGAATAAACGAACATAAGGCACACAGAGAAGACAAGAATCATGATATTAACCACCAGATCCAACGAAACATTATTGATAAAATTACGGATTTTCACCGCATCATTGACGCGTGAAATAATTTCACCTACGCGCATCGTATCAAAGAATTGCTGAGGTAAAGTCAGCAGATGCTTATAATATCCTAAAATCAATGCCGCATCAATCCGTTGTCCGGTCTTTAAAGCCAGAATACTTTTCATTGCTCCGATAAAAGTCCGCAATAGCAGGATGACCAGCATGATCACTCCCATGAGATTGAGTAAATTGATATTTTTATCTACCAATACATAATCTGTAATTTTACCTACATAGATGGAAGTGGATAATCCCAAAATGCTATAAATAAGCGCACCAAACACGGCTTGTAGCATCACGCTTTTGTGAGGAGCCAGCAGAGAAAAGAACTTCTTTGTCATACCGGTTTTCATGTTTCCGGTCTTGAAAGTTTCTTCCGGTTCCAATAACACCAGTACACCGGTCCACATTTTCTCAAATTCCTGATTGGTCACGCGATGCATCCGCCCGTCACCCGGATCCATATACTCTATGTATTCTTTCTTTTTCTCCACCTTATATATCACTACAAAATGCTGAAGCTGCTCGTGCACGATGACATGGGCAATAACAGGTTTAGGAACAATGTACAATGCCTCAAACTTAGCCCGCACTCCTTTAGCTGACAAGCCCAGCTTATTAGCAGCCTCTATCAACCCCAAAATATTCGTTCCTTTTTGATCGGTAAACGCATATTGGCGGATACGTGCAATGGGAAATTGCAAACCATAATAGGCACATACGGAAGCCAGACAAGCCGCTCCGCAATCTGTAATATCAAACTGTTTTATTTTAATACCTTTCTTGCTCATCATTGAATATTTATAAATGAATTGTAGAATCAAAATTTAGCTATCATCGCATTATTCTCATATTGTTTGGGATTCGCCCAATCGTCTATCTTTTGGTAGAGCAAATCGAAAAGCGATCGCCGCGTTATCATAAAATGGGCACTGACGATCATTCCCTTCTTTAATATTCCTTTCTGTCCGCTTTTCAGCATAAGATAGTTCCGCTCCATTTGACATTTCACTTTATAGAATGAGTTTCCCTGACTGTCGGTTAGGAAGTCTGATGAAATTTCGGTCACTTTGCCGGGTAATGTTCCCCATTCATTATAATTAAATGATTCCACCTGTACATTGACCGGCATTCCCAAACTCATAAAACCGATATTTCGAGGAGTAACATATATTTCCATACACAGTGTGGAATCCGGGCTGATAACTGCCAATGACTGTCCTGCCTGTATACTGCTTCCCCTGTATATGCCGGAAAATTGATCAATGGTTCCACTTATCGGACTACGAACTATATAGAGTTCTTTATCTTTCAACTCTTGCTTCAGTGTAGTATTCATTTCGCTACGAGAATTACGATACGTATTCAGATCTGCCTGCCACGTACTCAACTGGCTTTGTATCAATGAAGCCAGTTCATTTTGCCGGCTTTGATATTGAAAATAATATTTATCATATTCTTCTTCTGAAATCACTTTCTTATCAAACAGGTTTTTATTGCGCTTATACTCTTTTTCTGCCTGTGCCAAAGAGGTTTCCAATTCTTCTTTCTTTTTGATAAAATAGGTATATTCCTGTTGACGCACCGGAGAATGAAACCCGGCAGGGCATTCGCCTTTTGCCAGATAAGCCAAATCTGACAAATGTGCTTCATAGTCATTCAGGCGATTCGTTTGATAATTGATTTTATAATCGGAGTTATTGGTGCGGAAGCGGAGGAGTACATCGCCTTTATTCACTTGATCGCCCTCGCGCACATAAACTGAATCTATTAATTCTGTGATAGACGATTTTATTTCAGTTTTTTCAGTAATCGGCCTTACTACTCCACTGCCTTGCACAGAGATATCTACATAGATAAAAGGCAATGCAATCATAGCGGCAGTTACGGCTGCCAATACTACCCAATAGATAATCTGGGACTTTGTGGTGTGTTGATAGATGTATGTTTCAATACTGTTCTCTATCCATTCATTTGGTAATAACATAACATTTCTACTTTTACTGATTCATGCAGCAAAAGTAGAATGAAAGAAAAAGTATATGTGTTATCGAATTGTTATCTTTAGGTTAATATCTATAAGTTTATACAGAAAAGATTCAGTGTTGACATATTTTCAACACTGAATCTTTATTTAGAATGCACTATAAACAATTCCAATGATACCATTAATTCTTTTGAAACGATATCAAGCGTCTTTATTTTTTCTATATATCAATATGACATTATAAAAAAGTCCTATTATATAGATAATTATAAATGCTTGCACACTAGTTATCTCAAATACAAACTGTTTCGTTTTAAAATAAACAATCATCAAATTCACTAGTTGCATGGAAATAAATAGTATGACAAAATTCTTTGTATATAGTTTAATTCTACTCATTTTTTAATGGATTATACAATTGATTTAGTGGATATTCTTTAGCTTATCTCAATATATCACACTATGCATTTTTTGCTATCTCAATTAACAAGTGCAATTATTAAAATAAAACATTAGTTTCACAATTGCAATACCAAATTACTCTACTATAAGCAAAAGAGTACATACACTCCATACATTGCACAGGCCCCATAAAATGCTTTACCTATTTTATGTCCCAATTCTCTACCTTCTTCATAAGATCCTCCATCAATCTGTCGAAGTTCGTCAAAAGTTAATTCATTCATAATGATAATTTTTAAATTAATACTAATAAAGAGGGGATTCAACTATACCAACAAGTACCCCAATAAAAGAAGTTATATTACTCCAATTTTGCCTTGCCGTACTTGAGTTCATATAATAAGACATTGGTACTCCAGCTAGAATTTCTTTCAATTCAGATGATGTCAATTTTGATGTCATTATATCATTTTCCATTTTTTCTTCGTATTATAAAATTAATTGCTACTATCAGTAAAATAAGTTTACTCACTATATTTATAGAGTTAAATATACTTTCTTCTATATTCAAATTAGAATTTTGAAGGAGTAATACAAACAATACAAATACTACCAAAAATCCAAAAAGAAAAATAGTTTTTATCATTTTAACTATTCCACTATTATCTCTACAGAATTTCTCTATTATTGATTTGTACCTCATCATTTATATTTTTTTATTCATTTCATAAATATACTGAGTAGTTTAAATAGATTTTCTCATAAACTATTTTGATTACTATTTTTTACAAATTCAATATCATATAAAAATTATAGTAATATTACAATTTCTAAACTATAGTCAAAATTATATTTACATAAAAGCTACCAGCAGACAACATCCGCCAACAGTCCATATTTCTCATGGAGTTGTTCCATCTGTTCCGCAGTAGGAGGCATACACCCTCCCGATACCTGTACACGTTCCTCACCACTGAGTGGCTTCACCATGCAATAATCATTTTTTTTCATACTTCATTTTGTGTTTTATTGTTATATATGCGAATCAGTAGTTGAAATACCTACTTGATTCAGTTAGTTAAAATGTTATTATTCAATTAATTATCTCGTTTATTTATTTCTCAATCTCCTTGAAAATCAGTATATTAGAAGAATAAAACCACTCATTATTCTAATTATGATTCCCAAGGAGAAAGAGCTAAAACTTATAAAAATATATATGTACATCTGCGATATTTACCAGTCTTCACTGAAGTTTTACTGCCAGAGATTCAGTAATAATGCAACTCCTATCTTTACAGACCAGGAACTGCTTACCGTATATCTGTTTTGCGGAGCCTATCAGCGATACTTCCAAATCAAAGAGATACATACATTCACTGAAGAATATTTGCTCTCATGGTTCCCCAACCTACCTTCTTATCAGACATTCAACTATCGGTTAAACCTGATGAGTGAGGCCATTAGTGAACTTGTAAAGCATCTCATTACATTCTTTAAACCAGAGGATTGCGATTCTATGACATCACTTATTGACTCTATGCCTATTATTACCTGTGCAGGAAAGAATAAAACAGGAAAGGTAGCTACTGAAATTGCAACCAAAGGATACTGTTCTACAAAGAACATGTATTACTTCGGTCTCAAACTCCATGCTTTAGCCTTCCGCAGGGAAGGAACTATTCCATTCCCGGAAATGATTCTCTTATCATCGGCAGAAGAGAATGACCTGACAGTTCTTAAAAGAGAAGCCGCTGATAGCCTTATAAACAGAAACATCTTTGCCGATAAGATATACTCGGATTTTTCTTACTGGGGCAATAAGCAACAAGAACAAGGAACTACTATGCTAACTCCCGTGAAAGCAATAAAAGGAGAGGAACCAGTTATTACTCAAAGAGAGAAAGCTGGAAGAGAACTGTTCTCTACTGCTGTTTCAAAGGTCAGACAGCCTATAGAAGCGTTTTTCAACTGGCTGAATGAGAAAACAAATATTCAAAGAGCGATGAAAGTCAGATCAACATCTGGACTTTTAGTACATACGATGGGAAAAATTGCCATCGCACTCATTTATCTAATTTTTTAAAACAAGAATCAGAAATCAACTACTGATTCGCATTACTAATAATCATTCTATTTATTGCATAAGACAATAAGGCACCAACAAAAGTAGCAATTATATCTTTATAATCACATAATCCCCCTTCCACTATCAATCCCAATAATTCATATATCATCAATCCACATGAAGAATATAAAAGCAACTTAATCGGTTTGTACATTTCATTAGGAGAAAAAAGAGAAACAAGAATAAAAAAAACAACACATTCACCAAACAGATTAGTGTATGTATCGGCAAGATAGAAATCAAATAAATGATTTGTATATACCCAAGGACGGTAATATGTCCGGAATAGCAGCATTATTATGATAAAGAGACAACCTACTATCAAGTGAAGCAATCTATGTTTTTTTCTCATAATTACGATATCTAGTTGCTAGTCAGGAAAGCTTATAAGCAATCCTGACTAATAAATTCTTATTTAAAATTAATCATACTAGTATATTATATAATTGAATAACAATTGATATAACCACATAAATAATCAAGATAAAATTGATTCGCTTCAATTTTTTGTTTTCCTTTTGTAAATCCGTTTGTTTCATTATCTATTCGTTTTTATCCATAAGCTGTTGGACTATTTTGTGCCATCTGACCAAAATATTCTAAAAAATTACAAATACTTGCTCCTATAGAACCTACACTATTCCCCAAACTTCTCATTGCTTTATCTCCACCACAAAAACATTTACATTCTTGCTCAGATAATTCTTCATAAACACATTTCATAAAATAATACTTTAATGATTAATTTCTTGTTCCGTTCCATCCCTCATTAACCCCCACGCAAAAATCATCCCAATTATTGTATACATAAATTGCAGCACCAGCCACAGCAAGAGCTAAAGCGACCCATCCACCATTCACTTCTTGCATCTCATTCACATTCATTTCCTGCATCAAAGCACTATTTTCTAAATTTTTCATAATAGTATTTTTTTTATTAGTTAATAAATTGTATTTATCTAAAAGCCTACCAGCAGATAATATCCGCTAATGGTCCATATATTTTACGGAGTCGTTCCATCTGTTCCGCAGCAGGAGGCATACACTCTCCCGATACCTGTACATGTTCCTCACCACTGAGTGGCTTCACCATGCAATAATCATTTTTTTTCATACTTCATTTTGTGTTTTATTGTTATATACTAAGAAAATAATTCTCTAAAATAGCTCCAAGAACATTCATATACAGAAACTGTCATATTACATTAATATCCGTACTATTTCCCTTTATCATCTTCTTTTTTTCTTACACTAATATTAAGTATCGCTACCAGAAAAAGAAAGCATACGGGAATCAACTTAGCCCGGTCTCCCTCATAGAGAAATAAAGCTATAGCAAGTAAAAATACTGATACAATATACAGAATACTCTTTTTCATATTCAACAGAATGTTGCCACACCTACTAATGCTCCACTGTATCCACCCAAAGCTTCACCCGAAACAGTCCGGCTCCTGTCAAAATACCAAGACCTGCACCACCGACCGCACCAGCTACATATTTAGCATACTGAGTAATTAGGGTTGTTTCGATGCGACAAATATAAATCTACTTTTTCAAACTCTTTGTTATCAGATTATTATCTTTAGATTAATGTTAAATCGTCGTACAAGACATATCATTTATCATCTAAAATAATATCCTCCGAAAAAAAGTATTGCTGCAACAATCCATATTATCAGCAAAGCAATAAAAATTCTTTTTGTCCAGCTATATGCTTTTTTTAAACTGATGACATAGGAAACATCTGACTTTCTATTCTTTTTCCAAGCCTCTATACTATGGTATAAAGGAATTATGCCTAAAACAGGACACATAAAAGTTAGCAGAACCGATAATAAAAGGACTGTTGATATATGTTCTTTTTCCATACTGATTGTTATTTTAAAATGCACAATAAATTGCACTGCCTAGTACTCCACCAACAGTACATGCTCCAAAAAACAAATCGCCAATATCACATGCTATAGGGTGGTTATTCTCATAAAAATCTTTATAATTTTGGTATTCATCATTGGCACACTGATACCAACTAGCAAGACTTCTTGTTTTTACTAAATTTTCATCATCAAATTCCAATTTTATATCTTTCAAGGTATTATCAGATATATATAATGTTGCAAATAGTACTTCATCAGTCGTGTAGTGATAAAGTATATAATTATTTTCGTCTATATTTTCTTTCACCAAAATAGCATCAAGTTTTATATCTCTATTATCCTCTCTATAAACAGATAAATAAAATTGTTCTATATTTCGACCTGAGGCACGAGTGATATAAGGAACCTCTTTGCTTTTCAATTCATAACCTAGTCCATTTTGTTTGATATCAATAATCACAGTACTTTTCCTTTCTTTTTCCATCACAGATTCGGAATTACTACAACTAAAGAACAACAATGTAATAAAGCAAGCGCAAAATGATTTTGCGATTTTAAATACAATTCTTTTCATATTCATATAGTTTTCTATTAATGCAAATCAATAGGAAGTACTGATACTGATTTACATTAGTTAATAAAATTGTACTTATATAAAAACCTACCAGCAGATAACATCTGCCAACAGTCCATATTTCTCATTTGTTCCGCTGTAGGAGGCGCATAACCTCCCGATATCTGTGCATATTCCTCGCCACTGAGTGGCTTCACCATGCAATAATCATTCTTTTTCATACTTCATTTTGTGTTTTGTTGTTATATACTAAAAAAATAATTCTCTAAAACGGCTGGGTACTACAAATACACTAGTCAGACTAGTACTGCTACTATAGATGTAGCATCCGCCATAAATATTCATACATTCTGCTAACGTCAGCGTTTTCATTTCATTTAATTCTTATCATGTTCTGTGTTCGTGTTATTATTTTCCCTATCTCAATATTAGGGCAATCTCTGATTCTTCTTTTGAACAAGCGGACAGTAAAAAGTGGTATACCGGTCATGTGATTTACGTCCCCACCTTGTTCGTTTATACTCGTTTTTTCCATATCTCTCTTTTTGGGTTTGTTTTGATGCGACAAAGGTAAATTGCTTTTTTCTAACTCTTTGTTATTGAAGTGTTATCTCTATGTTAATTGTTTATATATCTGGGTATACACTTACCTTCTTCATTCAATACATAAACAACTCTTCCTTCACCACCATAAATATTTTCTTTTTCTCCTTTTCTCAATTCTAAAATAATATTTTCCATAACTTATTGTTTTAATTTAAATGACTTACATTTGTTTTACATTGCAAATATACAGGCTATTTTTATAATAAAATGTTATCCGATTGTTATCTAACATTAGAAATATGTTATTATCTTTGCAAAAAAATAAACATGAAAGGTAGACACATTAAAATACTCACTATTTTTGGATTAATAGCAATTATAGCTTTACAAACTATATGGTTATGTAATGCATATATACAGTTTTCACAAAGTATATATAAAGATAGTAATGACATTTTAAAGAAGTCCTTAAACAGGGAAGCTTCTATTAGATTTGAAAAAACACCTAAGGGAACAATGATAAATGGTGCTCCAATAAAAGATTCTAATGAAATAGTACCGGAAATAGCCTATTTGAACGAAGGATTATTAAAACTAGGATTAGAACTATCATTAACTAATGTTGATTCCCTCGCCAATGATTTCTTAAAAGCTACTAATATTGAAAGTACAATAACTATCTACCTACTGAATACTGACACAGAAAAAGTTCTGAATAAAAGCAAGAATGATTTAGATATCCATTCATTCGGGATTATAAAAACAGATATAATTCCGATCCGGACAGATTTATCACAAGGTGTGCAAATGATTTTAATAAACCCATATTACACAATTATTAAACGTATGGGGTTACTGCTAATAGCAACTGTCATATTGATGATTTTTGTAATAGGATGTATTGTATATCAAATAAAAATCATCGCCAGACAAAATAAAATAGCCCAACTCAGGGAAGATTTTTCTTATGCCATGATTCATGATATGAAAACACCACTCAGTTCTATCACGATGTGTACTAGTTTTCTGCACAGTGGAAGACTGGATGACAAACCTGAAATGAAAGAGAAATATTTTACTATCGTAGAAAATGAAGCAGATCATTTATTAGCATTGACCAATAAGATACTTACATTATCAAAACTAGAAAATCATAAATTGGAAATGAATAAGAAAAAAATCTCATTCGAACCTATTATTGAGGATTTAAAAGAGAAGTTTATAACAAAATCTGACAAACCCATTCATTTCACTATTGATTTAAAAGCCAAAGAAGTATATGTTGATGAAGAATTTTTTAAAGAACTTATGAGCAACTTGATAGATAATGCCATTAAATATTCCAAAAAGAGTATTGAAATAAAAATAAGTTCGCATTACGATGATAAATATACCATTATAAAAATATATGATAACGGAATGGGTATCTCAGAGAAAGATCAAAGAACCATTTTCGACAAGTTTGAACGTGCTTCAGCAACTAAACGCACTAAATTTGGTGGAGCTACCGGATTTGGATTAGGTTTAAACTATGTTTATCAAGTAATTGAAGCACATGAAGGAAAAATATATGTAAACAGCATAGAAGGAGATTTTACAGAATTTACTTTGTTTATACCTAAAATTATGGAGGAACTATGATTAAACTTTTATTAGTAGAAGACGATCCCACTTTCAGTTATATCGTGAAAAGTGGATTACAGGAAATTATTGGTGGTTATGAAGTGATAACTGCTATGAATGGAAAAGAAGGATTGAAGGCTTGGGAAGAATATCATCCGGATATCATTATTTCGGATATTGACATGCCTGTAATGAACGGTTATCAAATGGTAGAGCGTATTCGTGAAACTGATGGAGAGACTCCTATTTTATTTGCTTCCGCATTGACTTCTCCCAAAGATGTAAAAGAAGGATATAAACTAGGTGTTAATAACTATGTGAAAAAGCCCTTTGTGCCCGATGAACTCGATGCGCATATACATGCCATTCTTAAAATAAAAGCAGGAACCAAATCACGCAATGAAAATGAACATTATAAACTGGGACGTTTCACACTGGATGCCAAACATGCCACACTGTATAATGATGAAACTGAAGAAAAAAAGATGCTAACTGTACGCGAGGCAAAAATACTTCAACTCTTCTGTAAGAATATAAATGAAACTGTGGAAAGAAAAGCTATTCTAAGCCGTTTTTGGGATACGGAAGACGATTATTTTAAATCACGCAGCCTGGATGTTTTTATCACGAAATTGCGGAAACTGTTGAAAGATGAACCTCGCATTGAATTGAAAAATATCCGAGGAGTAGGTTATACATTGTTACTGACCTGAAAAAGTAAGATATGTTCATGAGCAAAGTAAGTTAACTTACTTGCCCCTCGAAGTTAACTTACTTTTTTCACTTAATATGAAACCGAAACCGGAATACCTGCCTCTTTCACCAATCCTCCTATTTTATCCAATTCCTTATGAGTAGCTTTTTCCAAATCATGATCGGGCGTTTCGCGGTCAATGGTATAAATCATCACTTGACGCGGAGCTATCTTTTTCACAACCTCCAACCAAGGTAACACATACCGGTCTGTCGTATTATTCACATCCTGACCTTGATAGGTACCTTTCATGAACATAGTCTGAATAATCAGCTTTCCTTTGAAAGCTTTCATGCCTTCTATAATTTTCTGCACATCATAATGTCCAGTAGGACGATCCGTCAAATGGATATAATCCGTATCAATGGTATCCAGTTTCAATATATTATTATCTATCTTATTCAATGCATCAAATACCTCCGGTTTGTGAATAAAAGTAGAGTTACTCAATACACTCACTTTTGCCTGGGGAAAATATTTATCACGCAGTGCCAAAGTATCCTCTATAATTCCTGCGAAGTGAGGATGAGCCGTCGGTTCGCCATTACCGGCAAAAGTCAGCACATCCGGTTTAGGACCATTTTGCTGCATATCAATCAAACGGGCCTCCAAAGCTTCACGAACCTGCTCGCGAGTAGGCAGTTTCTTTTTCGGACGATGATCTTCATTAAAACCACATTCACAATAAATGCAGTCGAAGGTACAAAACTTGCCATCTTCAGGAAGAAGATTGATTCCTAAAGAAACTCCCAAACGACGACTATGTACCGGACCGAAGATGGGAGAAGGATAAATGATTGTTGACATAGTTTTTTTTTCAGTTGATAACAGTACAAAAATACAGAATGTTTTTCAGAATTTCAGCCTCAACTGCAAATAAAGGTCACTCTTTGTACTGCCGTCAATTTCCTCCAAGGCGGAACTTATCTTATCCCGATTGAAATAATGAGTAGTTCCGTACTTGGCCTGCAAGATAATGTGTTTATTCAATTCATAACGGGCGTTCACTGCCACACGCATACCTTTATAATAGAATGAAGGCATGGAAAAAGCATAGAGCACACTCTTTTCATAGATAGTAAGACGGGAATTATAGTCATCTGTGTTAAACCATGCGGCACTCAAATCAAGCTGAAGAGGAAGCAAATGGAAGGTATAAGCAGCACTTTGAGAAACCAGAAAACCATTGGAAGCAGATTGCCCACGAAAGTTGATGCGTACATAATCCGCTATGGTTTTCAATGTCAGCTTATCTTTCACGCTATAATTCAATTGGTATCGGCATTTCTGCTGAATAGATGGAATAGTTTGCTTGGTTTTATCCTCAGCAGTGAAGTCCTTTTCCTTCTTTTTATAACGATATCTTATAAACATTTCCAGTTCATAAGTAGGTGAATAACTTAATTGGAGTAATCCGTCCAATCCTTTGGTTCCTGCTTTGCTTACTAAATATTTCTTCCAAGGGAAATAGAAAAAATCACCATAACAAGTCATTTTGATATACTTTAAAATACTGGTTTCCAATCCTATATAAAATCCACTCTCATTTTGTACCGTACTTCCCTCTCCTATAGAACGAGCATAAACCGATTGATATTTGGCATCATAATACCTGTTCATAACTATTAACTGTGTTCCTCCTTTCGGTGAATAACGTAACATATTCATGGTTGCCCAAGTACCACATTTGTCTATAGCCGTTTCACCCAATAAAGAGAAGCGTTTCCAAAAGAATTTATAATCTCCTCCCACATTATAAAAGTCCTTTCCACGGGGATAATAAATATTATAGTACTTCTTCTCAGGATTCAACGGCTTGTTGAAAACATTATAAACAGCTGTTAATCCTAACTCACAGTACTTTCCATTATAATTTAAATTACTGCCAACCAACTGATTAGTTAATGTATTTTTCTTCTCAAACTCACGATACAACCGATGATATCCATCTTTTTTCAACGACCTTATAAACTGATTATCAACAATACCATCCATCTTCCGATAAGAATAGAAACCATCCAATGTCCATCTTTTCGCCAACTTATAGCTGACTGCCATTCCTTGAAAATAGTTATATTCATCGGTAGAAGAGTGCTTGCGTATTCCCCGGCTCTTATTTCCCAAAGTAGAGAGTGTAGCTGTTTTTCCCATCCCGAAATCAGTGTTGATAACTAGTCCATAACCATAGCTGACACGATAATTACCAAGAGCTAAAGTCTTGATATGACCTATATTACGAATTAACAAGTATAGTGAATAAAAATCATAACCTTTTTTATTTTGTCCGGTAAAGAAAGGTTCTCCTGCATCCTTTTCAGCAGTAATTCCTGCATAAATCTGATCCCGATAATGAAAACTATATCGCAGATTATGATAATATCCATATCCCAAATACTGTTTGTTCGGATTCTTTTTTAAAGTTTCTGCCGGGTACTGTTGATACCCGGCCTTCGTATAAAAAGGAATATCAACACGTGTTGATAACTCTTGTTTACCGTATTTCAATATCCGCTTTATATTTGGTTTATATTGCTCTTTTTCAGGAGTTTCAAAGTAAATAAAGGGTAGTAAATAGTGAATAGTCTGCCTGTCAATATCTTCAATCATCCATAACTCATTGCGGGTAAGCATAGGACCATATTTGTACAGATAATACAATATATTCTCTACCAGTTGGTCAGAGAGAAATGGAAAACGTTCCAGTTGCTCTTTAGTTGCTGTATTGATATTGATGGGATTTTCACGTAATTCGGAAAGCTCCTCAAAGTGAGTATCCCATTGAAACGAACTGTTTTCATCTTCATCCATCAATTGCTCTACCAGTTCTTCCCATACTTCCTGCGCACACAGGTTATGCACCGACAAAAGTATTGTAATACAGATAATTAACATTACTTTCAACAACCTGTTCATTTTGTAATTCATTGGCGTGTTTTAAGTTAAATAGTTTTATCCACTATACAGAGTAATCATATTTCTTGCTACTTTTGCACCAAGATGAAAAGGAAACTCTTTATAGCATTGTTTTTTTCCTTTATAGCCGTTGCTGCTCATTCCCAGCAACAAACGACTACTATAAACGGATACATAGTACCTGTATGTGTATACAAAGGAGATACTATTCCAGCTGTACAGTTACCTAATGTATACATTTTCAGACCATTAAAATTCAAAAACGAAAAAGAAAGACGGGAATACTACCGCTTGGTAAGGAATGTGAAGAAAACCCTGCCATTAGCCCGTGAAATTAACCGTGCTGTAATAGAAACTTACGAATATATAGAAACATTGCCTGACAAAAAAGCCAGGGAAAAGCACCTGAAACTCGTAGAGAAGGGATTAAAAGAGCAATATACACCGATTATGAAGAAATTAACCTTTTCACAGGGCAAACTGTTGATAAAGTTAGTAAACCGTCAGACGGATTCTTCCTCTTATGAACTGGTAAAAGCTTTTATGGGACCCTTTAAAGCCGGATTCTATCAAACTTTTGCAGCACTTTTTGGTGCCAGTCTGAAGAAAGAATATCATCCGGAAGGAGAGGATCGACTGACCGAACGGGTGGTATTGTTAGTTGAAAACGGACAAATCTAACTGATTCCTACTGTTTGAATTTTACTCTTATTATCTGAATTTCATTAATTTATTGGCAAACTCCCATACAATAATCCCTGTCGTTACTGATACATTTAACGAATGTTTTGTACCATACTGGGGAATCTCGATGCATCCGTCACAGGCATTGACTACTTCCTGTTGTACCCCTTTCACTTCATTTCCCATTACGATGGCATATTTCTTATCAGCATCCAGTTCCAGTTTGTCCAGCAAAGTACTGCCTTCCACCTGTTCGATAGCCAATACGATAAACCCTTGATCATGAAGTTCCTGAACGGCATCAAGCGTATTCTTTTTATATCTCCACTCCACCGAATTTTCAGCTCCTAAAGCTGTTTTATGCATTTCGGGATGCGGAGGAGTGGCTGTAATACCACATAAATAAATGCAATCTACCAAAAATGCATCCGATGTGCGAAACACTGATCCTATGTTGTGTAAACTGCGTACTTCATCCAGCACCACTGCTAAAGGCAACTTATCGGCTTTCTTGAATTCGTCTACAGTAAGCCGGTTCAGTTCTGTTATTTTGAGTTTCCTCATACTCTATTTTCTACTTTATTATTAACGGTTACAAACTTACATAAAAATCTATGATCTTTACGCCTATATAATGAAAAAGAAGCCTCCCCTACTCTCTTTTTATTTTTACTTCAGTCCCAAATCCATCTGTTTTACAATTGGATTTCTTTATACAAAAAAAGATAATAACTAATTCACATCCCCCTGTTGATAACGGTTGAAAACATGTAAAAAGGATGAGGATATCATTTCAAAAGTATTTCTTGCATATTTCAAATAATGGTATAACATACACTTAAAATCAACAATCCAAAAATTAATCACATAACTTAAACAATCAATATCAACACAATTTAATCACTATTTCAGGCGTTCATAACCATAAAGTTTTTAACTCATATTCTTATCAACAATATGTTAATAGAATAAGTAAAACCTGTATTATCAGTATTTAAGCCGGTTGATTATTTATTCATATCTTGGTATTATATATAAATAACTTATCAGGCAAGAGAAAGAACTCTTTTTTACTAACAATATAAACAGCCTATTATTAATACCATATTTCTTTTTTTTGAAAGAAGGAGAAAAAATATAGATATAATAGATACAAAGAAATTGTTGGTAACTGTTTATTGTGTTTCTTGAAATGTAACCTGTAATAATTTCCTGCGTCTAAGTAACAGAAATAAAAGGTAGAAGATCGCGGTCTTTTTATTAACTAATGCACTAAGATAAAGAATATGATAAAAAGAATATTGGTTGCCACATCACTTTTGTGTATGTGCTGCATACTTTTTGCTCAAAATGTACAGGTTAAAGGAAAAGTAGTTTCAGAAAATGAAGCGGTGGAATTTGCGAATGTCGTATTGCAGACAAAGGATTCTATATTTATAGCCGGAGGAGTAACCGACAGTAAAGGAAGGTTCATGATGGAGAATATCCAAGCTGGAAGTTATCTGCTTTGTATTTCCGGTATGGGATATACCTCCCGGATTATATCATTGGATCATTTAGCTGTTTCTAAGGATTTAGGCGTTATCATGATATCTCCGGAATCGATCCTGTTAAAGGAAGTGGTGGTAACGGGAGCCAGTGTGATAAATGCCGCCGACAGGAAAATTATCCTTCCTACAGCACATCAGTTAAAATCGGCCGGCAATGGTCTGTCTTTATTGCAGCAGATGAAGCTGAGCAGAATACAAGTGGATCAAATGCGTAACAAGGTAACATCCTCCGGTGAAGGGGATGTACAGTTACGGATGAATGGAGTAAATGCCGAGATACAGGATATATTGGTTCTTCGTCCTGAAGATGTGATTCGTATAGAATATCATGATGCTCCCGGTTTGCGATATGGGGATAATACGGCTGCTGTGATTGATTACATTGTAAGACGGCATGAAACCGGTGGCTATGTGGCTTTGGATGCGCAGGATTCTCCGCACGTACTTTTTGGAAACAATAATTTTATGGTGAAAATAAACCATAAAAAGTCAGAATTCGGTTTGAATTATAATAATGTTTATCGTTCGGTAGATAATTATTGGCGTAATAATTGGGAAACTTTCCGCTATGAGGATGGTTCTTCCTTTACACGGGTGGAAGATGGTATTCCGAGTAGAATTTCCACTTATGGGCATAATATAGGATTGAATTATAGTTTTCAGGATCAGGGGAAATGGTTCTTTAATTCCACTGTACGGTGGGCTTTTAATAAGAACAAGCAGAATAACCAAAGCAGTCTGTATGTTTTGGAGAAGCCTGAAGAAATTTTGATGATGAAAGAACATAGTACGGGCCGGACTTCCCGTCCGTCGGTGGACTTGTATTTTCAATGTAAACTGAACAATGACCAGTCATTGATTATCAATGCTGTGACTACTTATATTGACACTCAAAGTGACAGGAGTTATACGGAGGGGAAGAGTGATGAACCGCTGACTGATATTTATTCTACCGTATCGGGAAATAAATATTCATTTATAGGAGAGGGTATTTATGAAAGGAAAGTAACCAAGAAGAGCAGATTGAGTGCAGGAGTGAAATATCAGCAAAGTCTGGCGGATAATACCTATGGTGGAAACGAGTCATCTGAAACAAAGATGCATGAAACCCATGCGACAGCTTATGTGGAATACAGTGGGAAAATGGATCGTTTCAATTATTCTTTTGGACTGCAAGGCAGTTATTCCCGATTCAAACAGAAAGAGGAAGGATATAACAGGTATTCGTTATTGCCCCGTTTGAGATTGGGGTATCAATTTTCAGATAATGTCTTTGTCCGTTACCGGGGACAGATTTCACGTAAATCGCCCGGTTTGTCCGATATGGGAAATGTGAGACAATTAATTGACTCTTTACAGGTGAGAAGCGGAAATCCGGAATTAAAGATATTCACAGTATATAAAAATGAGTCGGAGGCAGATTTCCGGAAAGGTTTGTTTAGTGGTAATTTTCATTTGTCGTATCAGTATCAGCACAGGCCTATCATGGAAGAAACCATACGAGATAAGAATAACAGTTTTGTCGGTACCAATGCCAATCAGTTAAGTTGGCAGAAATTGAATCCTGAGTTGGAATTGAAACTCGGTCCTCTGAAAGATATTTTGACTTTTTCTTTTTCTACCGGTATAAATTATTATGATAGTCGTGGTTTGGATTATCATCATACATATACCAATTGGTATTACAGGGCCGAAGTGATGGCATCTTATAAAAGATGGTCCGGATTCTTTCAAATGGAAAATCATCGGAATAATTTCTATGGGGAAACATTGTCATACGGAGAGAGTTTTCATACCTTGGGATTGTCCTATCGATACAAGCGTTTAAATATCGGGATGATGACTTTGAATCCATTTGTTGATAATTACAGAATGGGAGGAGAAATGTTCAGTAAAGTGGCTCCTTCTAAGAATTGGTGGTATGTGAAAGAGAGCTGCCGCTTGTTTGTGGCAAAAGTATCATGGAATATCAGTTTTGGACGTAAGTATGAAACCATGCAGAAACGTGTGAATAACGAAGATAGCAATGCAGGTACATTGAAGTCGGGGAAATAAAAATCACTATTTTGGGTGGTCATAACCATAAAGTTTTTAACTTTGCATATTATCAATACCCATATTTCTTTTTTTGAAAGAAGGAGAAAAAATATAGATATAATGAATAAAGAGGAATGGTTGAAAAAAGGGTATGTTACCGAACCGGTAGACAAAACTCTGGATTTGAAAACTGAAATTGATAAGTTGCGTAAGGAAAAGAATGCGCTTATCCTAGGTCACTATTACCAGTCGGGCGAAATACAAGATATTGCCGACTTTGTAGGTGACAGCTTGGCGCTGGCACAATGGGCAGCTAAAACGGATGCGGATATCATTGTGATGTGTGGTGTCCACTTTATGGGTGAAACGGCTAAGATTCTTTGTCCTGATAAAAAAGTGCTGGTGCCGGATTTGAATGCAGGCTGTTCGCTGGCCGACAGTTGTCCTGCCGATGAATTTGCCAATTTTGTCAAAGCGCATCCCGATCATACGGTGATCTCGTATGTCAATACCACGGCGGCCGTTAAAGCGGTGACCGATGTGGTGGTTACTTCCACCAATGCCAAGCAGATTGTGGAAAGCTTTCCGGAAGATGAAAAGATTATTTTCGGTCCCGACAGAAACTTGGGTAATTACATCAATTCGATTACGGGACGCAATATGTTGCTTTGGGACGGTGCCTGCCATGTACACGAACAGTTCTCCGTGGAAAAGATCCTGGAATTGAAGAAGCAGTATCCCGATGCTGCCATTCTGGTGCATCCCGAATGTAAAGGAGCTGTTTCCAAGTTGGCGGACAAGGTTGCTTCTACGGCAGGCTTGTTGAAATATGCCGTAGCCAGTGACAAGAAAGATTTTATTGTGGCTACGGAAAGCGGTATTCTGCACGAGATGCGTAAGCAGTGTCCTGAAAAGAACTTTATTCCTGCTCCTCCCGAAGACAGTACGTGTGCTTGCAATGAATGCAACTTCATGCGTCTGAATACGTTGGAAAAATTATATAATACCTTGAAATATGAATGGCCCGAAGTGACAGTGGATGAAGCTGTGGCCAAGGAAGCGGTGAAACCGATTAAGAAGATGCTGGAGATCTCCGAGAAACTGGGGTTATAACCTAGATGAAAAAATGGAAGTGATAAAAGACTTGTTTTCTATTCCGAAAAGTAAAGGAGAATTTTTTTGGAAAGGATTCATCATAGGATGTATTATCGGAATAGGAATTGTTTTATTAATGTTACTCTCTTGAATAATTTTGGCGGAATAATGATTTTCATAATACATTATTCCGCTAAAATTATTTAAGGAAATAAGAGAATGATAGAATGAAAATAATACTGTGGAAAAAATAACCCTCCTTTTCAAGAACCGTAGAATGGGAGATTTCGTATGCAATTTTACTGCTGTAGTGCTTGGTATCATCCTTACCTTTATGGGAAGCGATTGGATAGAGAAACGAAATACGCAACGGGATGTGAAGAGTGCCCTTCTGTTAGTAAAAGCGGAATTAAAGGCTAATAGACAAACTATTTTAGACGGAAAGCAAAAAATAGAGAGAGAAATATGAGTTGTTATTTGTAATATTATGAAGCACATTCTTTTTCTTTTATTATTCAATATACTTTCTTTTGTATCTCTTCAATCGCAACCATCTTGCGTTTTTACTCAATATACTACTAAAGATGGGTTGATACAAAAGACTATTAGTTATATTTTACAAGATCGTAAAGGTTTTATTTGGGTATCTACCTGGGATGGAATTAACCGTTTTGATGGATATACATTTAAAAATTACAAAGCTCGTCCGGGAGACCTCATTGGTTTTATTAATAATCGTGTGGATTATATTGCAGAAGATCATCAAGGTTTTATATGGGCTTTAAGTTATGATGGTCATGTATACCGTTTTGACCCTAGGACGGAGAGTTTCTTTCCTTTACCTTATGATGACTATCAGGCTAGGCAAATCTATATTTCTCCTACCGGCTGTATATGGATTACCACAGAAAAAGCACTGTTATTAGTGACATATCAGGATGACGATAGCCAGATTGTGATAGAGAATTTTTCGGCAGATAACCAGATTTCGTCTGATGAAAAGATAAATCAGATATATGCTGATAAAGAAAAGAGTGAATGGATACTGACCAGTAATGGAATTTATTTAATAACTAGAGATTCGAAACGAATCATTTCTTTTTTTACGGAAAAGTATCCTCAGAATAGTGCTTTTTATAAAGTGACAGAAACTGAAGATTATCTTTTTTTCAGTTCCGAAAAAGGTTCTATACAACGCTATAATAAACAAACAAAGGAGTTTACTCTTATAAAATTACCTGTTGATTCTTCGGTAACTTGCCTGCAAGTCTTAGGAAATAAGGAATTAGTTTGTGGTACGAGGGAAGATGGATTTTTTGTTGTTAATGTAGAGAATGGACAAAGCCGACAATATAAAAGGACCCTTTTTCCTCAACTTCCGAGTGATTGTATAAAAAGTATTTATGTAAGCCGGAATCATGAAGTATGGATACAGCATGATAAAGAGGGAATTACATTATTTCATCTTCAAAGTGGGAATATAGACTATTTTAATCCTGTCAGTGGAAGAGATAAATCGGAAGCTAATTCAGAATTATTTATTGTTGAAGACAACTCCGGTAATTTATGGATACATCCTCCAAAAGGAGAATTGTTTTATTATAATCGTTCGGTAAATCAGCTGGTTCCGTTTTCCAATCCGGCATTATCATTAGAAAAGCACAAGATTGCTAATCGTATTACTGCTCTTTTTATGGACAGGCAAGAAAATATGTGGATAGGTTCTTATGATAACGGATTGGAAAAAGTTACTTTTAATGATACCTTTTTCAAATTTTATACAGATCCTACCCGATATGAAAGAACCGGCCAGAATAATGCCCGGGCACTGTTGTATGATAATAAAAATAGACTATGGATAGCTTGTAAAGATAAAACCATCGCTATTTATGACAATAGTCATAATTTCTTAGGTTATCTTCATTTCGATGGCAGTGTTTCGATGCAGCCGGATACTTCATTGGGAATGGCTTATGCTATTACTCAGGATAAGTCCGGTACCATTTGGATAGGTACTAAAGGAAATGGCCTGATAGAAGTCCAGCCCGGTCATAGTTCGTTACATTTTTTATTGAAGCAATACAAATATTCTGTTGAAGACATATATAGTCTTAGTCATAATGATATTTATGCGGTATGTGAAGATGCTGTAGGAAGAATATGGATTGCAACCTTTGGTGGTGGAGTGAATTATATGGAGCAGATAGAGGGTAAGACTCGTTTTATTAACTATCGTAACAAGCTGAAAAAATTCCCTATTCCTTTATGTTATCGTACTCGGGACCTTGTTTCTGATGGTAATGGAAGAATATGGATTGCTACAAGTAATGGTCTGCTTGCTTGCAAAGAAAAGTTTTCTGATGCCGAACAATTGGAATTCGAACATTATACACGTACTCCGGAAGATATAAACAGCTTGAGTAATAATAATATAAATCGTGTTTTTCTAACTCGTGAAAAAGAACTCTATGTTTTGACTTTCGGAGGAGGGCTCAATAAATTGGTTTCTTTAAAAGATGGAAAAGCTCATTTTAATGTGTATACCACATTAAATAATCTTCCGTCCGACCTTCTTGTGACGATGGTAGAAGATAAAAAAGGAAATTTATGGATAGCTATGGAAGAGGAGCTTTGTAAATTCAATCCAAGTACAAAAACTGTAGAAAATTATCCTGCCCACTCTTTTCCTCGATCACTCAAATTTAATGAAGGAAGAGGAGTTTGTTTGCCTGAAAGCGGTTCTTTATTATTTAATACCAAACAAGGAGTGTTATATTTCCAGCCCGATTCTATTAATAAAAGTACCTATGTTCCTTCTATCGTATTTACAGGATTACAATTATCAAATAAAATAATAACACCCAAGGACAGTACAGGGTTGTTGCAACGGAATATTGATGATACCCGATCGTTGACGTTTACCCATGACAACAATTCTTTCAGCATTCAGTTTGCGGCACTTGATATGAAATATCCCGGCAATGTTTCGTATGCCTATAGATTAAAAGGATTTGAAAAAGAATGGAATGAGGTAGGTAAGCAACGTATGGCTACTTATACAAATGTACCTAAAGGAAATTATGAATTCCAGATATGTTCTACTAACAGTGATGGAAGGTGGGCAGATAATATCCGCAGCATCGATATTACTGTGCTACCTTCTTTCTGGGAGACACCTTGGGCTATTCTTTTATATATATTGGCAGTAGTGGCTATCATCTGGTCTGTTGTTTATATCCTGTTTACTTTTTATCGGCTAAAGCATGAAGTGTCTGTAGAACAGAAGCTGTCCGAGTTAAAGCTTCAATTCTTTACTAATATCTCTCATGAACTTCGTACCCCTTTGACACTGATAGCAGGTCCTGTAGAACAATTATTGGAGGATAAGCATCTTTCTTCTTATTATCGTACTCAGTTGACTTTGGTTGAAAGAAATGCAAACCGTATGCGTCAGTTGGTAAATCAGATTCTTGATCTTAGGAAAATTCAGAATAATAAGATGAAGATGAGGGTACAGCAGATCGAATTAGTATCTTTTGTACGCAGGTTGATGGAAAGTTTTAATGGACTGGCTGATGAACACCATATATCCTTTAAACTGGAGAGTTCTGTTGATTCATTGAGTATCTGGGGAGATATGGATAAATTGGAGAAAATACTTTTCAATTTGTTATCCAATGCTTTTAAATATACTCCCCAAGGGAAACAAATAAAAGTCATAATCCATGTAGTCCGTGAAAATGTATGTATAGGTATAGAGGATCAAGGTATAGGTATTTCGGAGAATAAGCAAAAAAGACTGTTCGAGAGATTTGAAAATCTTGTTGATAAAAATCTGTTTAATAGAGAAAGTACCGGTATAGGACTTTCTTTGGTGAAAGAATTGGTAGAGATGCATAAAGGTACAATTGGTTTTGAAAGTTGGGTAGGAAAAGGTAGTAAATTTACTATCTTATTGCCTTTAGGGAAAGAACATTTTGATTCGGATACAGAGTTTATTCTTACGGATATAATAGGAAATGAGGCTGTAGGAGATAAAGATACTGCCGGTTTATTGATATCGGAAAATGAAGAAATATCTTCTCAAAGTGATGTTTTTGATTCCGCGAAAGAAACATTGTTATTAGTGGAGGATAATGGGGAACTAAGATATTTTTTGAAAACCATATTCAATCCTTATTTTAATATAGTAGAAGCAGTCGATGGAGTTGCCGGTTTTAATATGGCTAAAGAAGTGGTTCCTGATGTCATTATCAGTGATGTGATGATGCCTAGAAAAGATGGAATTCGGATGATGCGTGAATTGCGTGAAGAAATGTCTACCAGTCATATACCTTTAGTGTTATTGACGGCAAAATCTACTGTTGAAAATAAAATAGAAGGAATGGAATCTGGAGCCGACGACTATATTACTAAACCTTTTAGTGCCGCATATTTAAAAGCTCGTATATTTAATTTGTTGGCACAGCGTAAAAAGTTACAAGCACTTTATTGTGCAACTTTATTAAAGACCTCGGCTGAATCATCCGAAGAAGATAAAAAAGAGGAGGGTATTCCTGTCTTATCTGCCAATGATAAATTGTTTATGGATCGTTTGATAGAGTTTATTGAAGATAATTTGGATAACGGAGACTTGATGATTGCTGATTTAGCTCAGGAATTGGGTATGAGCCGTTCGGTTTTCTTTAATAAATTGAAAACACCGACCGGACTGTCTCCGGTTGAGTTTTTACGTGAAATGCGTATTAAAAAGGCAGCTCAGTTGATTTTAGCTGATGAGGGTAATATGGCGCAAATTGCTTATCAAGTGGGCTTTAATGATTCTCATTATTTCAGCAAATGTTTTAAGCAAGTATATGGTGTAACTCCTACAGAGTATAAATCGGGCAAAGAAAATAGAATTTGACGGAGAAGAATATTTTCCTAAAACAAAGGTATCTTCTTTGCCTTTAAAAGGAAAGAAGATACCTAAAAGTTTAGGTTGCAATCATTTTAATGATTTGCTTTGACAACATAAAAACACATCTTGTTTCTTTTTCTTATTTCTGTTTGAAACCGTAACCATTGGTAATGTTTGAATTCAAAAGTACCTGATATGTATTGGGCATAAGATGGATAGGTGGATTTTTTGCTGCATAGTCTGCATCGGTATAACCTGCAAAAAGTTTGGTTGCATAAGAATCCTCATAGTTCAACATATCAATAGCCCATGGAGTTTTTACATATCCGTCGGCCTCTAAAGCTTTTGCTTCGTCGCTTGAAGGGTCAATATATGTAAATAAGCCTTTTATGGCTACATTAGTCATGTTTTCATTAGCATAAGCAGGTACGATACTTCCCCAATCATCATGCTGTCCTCTCCATCCGGGAAAAAGAACAGGGTCGTTTTCTTTACCTGCAGGAGTCTGTGTTGTCAGACGATATCCGTATTCTTTTTTAGCATCTACCATTTTGGTCCATATATAGGCAGGGAGTTGGTTTCCATTATCGAAAGTATAATATCCGTTATTTCGGATACCGGTGATGATTGCAGTCATCACTTTACGGTTTTCAACGGCTACTTCAGGAAGAATTCCGGTGCGGATAATATCAAAGCGACGCATACCTTCTCCACTGAATTCTAATGCACGTTCTTTAATAACGGCATTAAATACGGAACCGCAATCGGTGATATATTTTTCAAAATTAGGATCGTTGTTTCCTGGAAATGCACGATGGTGTACTATGCCTAAATATGTTTTAGCTTTACCATCATCTCCCAATGCAGCATATACCTCGGCAAGCATTAAATATACATCTGAAATGCGCATATAGGAAATATTAATTCCTGATGTGCCATAGGACTGGGTATTAGGACTAGGAAGACGGTTCCAGTCATACTTATTAGTTCCGGGACCACTGCCTTTCCCCCATGCGCTGCGATCAAAAGACTGGATTAGTTCTTGTCCTTGCCCTGTGCTTCCGGTAACGGTTACTGATACATCGCGTCTCATGTCTTTGTTGTCAAACCAACCGTAATAAAAATGTGCCTGAATGCGATCCTGGCCACAAGCTACACAAGGAGCTTGTCCATTTCCTCCGGTAGAAGGACGGCCTATATAGGCAGGACGGTCGGAACTATAATTATACTCTTGAGGTATTTCATATACCGATTCGTCAGCTAATGTTATATTATCTCCTGCATGCATCTGTTGGAAGATATATTGATATGGATTACCATATTCCTGTCCGTTTGCTCCTTTGGTACGGGGATCAACTGTGTGTAGCACTATTGAACCGGGATTGTTAACACATTCTTGAAGATATTTTTCGGCGATGGCATATAGTTTTTTCCAATCGCTGCGACGTCCGTAAATTGCGTTATTCTTTTCCACACTCCAATCATCAAAAGTCAGTGTATTACCTTCTCCGTCTACATGGAAATCTGCACCGAGATCTGTACGACGGGTAGCATAGCCTCCGTTATAAAGGCAGATACGACCAATGAGACCTTGAACATAATTCCGGTTCATAACATCTGCACGGTTTCCTCCTTCACCTGCACGATACATGTGAGGTTCGACTTCAATCAGTTTTTGCACATGATAATCATAGATAGCGTAACGTGATACTAGGCCTTCCGCTTTTTCACCTGCTTTCAGTACATGAGGTACATCTCCATACCAACGGCATAGTTCCCAATAACAAGTAGCGCGTAAAGCTACTGCTTGTCCATATACATCTGAAAGATTATTAGGTTCACCTGTCATAATTTCATTGAAATTGTCCAAAGATTCGAAACTTGAAATTAATGAATTGGTTATTGAGATTGTTTCATAAAGTTTGGTGAATACTTCTGTACCTTCACCTGTATCAATATTATAATTGCTTGTTCCTCCGGGATAAAACCATTTCTGAAGAATACCTGCACTACCTTCATTATAAGTATCTTGGGAATCTTCAATATCCGAACCCCATACCGGATGCCAAAAGAATCCTGTGGAGTGCAAGCTGCGATTGGCTCTAAGGGTTTCGTAACCATAGTATAAGGCATCACGTGCAGAATCCTCATTAGAGAAGACAAAATCTCGGTCAACGACACTGGAAGAAGAGGTGTCTAGGAAATCGTTACAACCTGATAGTGTAAATGCAAAAGCTGTTGCAAGGGCTATATTCAGTATTTTTTTCATATCAATTGTTCTATTTTAGTTATAAGATTTTTATTTAGAAAGTAATATTAGCACCTAAAGTAAAAGTGCGTGCACGAGGGTATGTACCAAAATCCATATTGAGAGTAGGGAAAACTCTTAGATTACTATAAAATCCACTTTGTCCTGTAGGAGTTGCATTAACTTCCGGATCAATACCCGAATAACCTGTAATAGTAAACAGATTGGTCGCTGTAAGATAAATACGAAGCTTCTCAATATGTATTTTGTTCAAAACGGTATGAGGTAATGTGTAACCTAAAGTCAGTGTTTGTAAACGTAAGTAAGACCCGTCTTCCAGCCATTCAGAAGAAGTGATTCCGCTTTGATGATATGGCAGGTGATATTTGGCGTTAGCATTCAAGGCATTCAATTCGTTGGGATCGGTTACGGCATACAAATCACCTGATGAGTTTACATTATATACTTTATATGTATCTGCTACCCATGAAGTACGTTGGGCTCCGATACCGTCAAATTCTTGCCCTGAAGCATTAATCATGGCTGCAACGTTATATACTTTTCCTCCGGCAGTCCAATTGAAATTACTGGAAAGATCAAAGTTTTTATAGTTGAAATTTAATTGGAAACTCCCTGTATGGCGTGGCATTACTTCGCCAAGGCAAGTGGCATCATCCAGATCTACAGTGCCGCTGTTGTTTACATCACGGAATTTGGCCGCTCCCGGAAACGCAGTTTGTCCATTAGGAATATTGAATGGATGCATATAGGTAGCTGTAAGCGCTTTAGTAATATCGGGTATTCCTTCTTTTAGAATGTATTGGCCGTTCTCATAACGGAAATCGTTTACTGTGTAAAAGCCTTCGCTGACAAAGCCTCTGACTAAACCGATTGCTTTTCCTTCTACAAACATATAGTCATTGGTAGGAACAAGGGAAGATGAACCCCAATAAGAAGAATAAAGGTATTGATCAGCATTAGGCAGTTCATCCAGTTTATTTCGATTGTAGTTATAAATAGCACCTATGTTGAAGCGGAAATCTCCTTTATTTATCACATCAAAATTCAGTGATAGCTCAATGCCTCGGTTAGATGTTTTACCAAAGTTCTGGAATTGGTAAGAATAACCTGTGGTGTTGTCGACAGGTACTGCCATTAATAAATCTTTAGTGGTATTCCAGTATATTTCAAGACTGCCATTGATCCGGTTATTTAGAAAACCGAAATCCAAACCAAGATTGCGTGAGATGGTTGTTTCCCATTTCAAGTCGGAATTTGCCAATAACCCGTCTGGACGATAGAAAGAGCCTAATTCACCATTTATAGGAGTGTGGTTGCTGCTTGAGCTTAGACTGGACCAAGTTTCACGCCATAAGTTGGAATTGATGTTGTCACTACCTGATGTACCGTATGATAAACGGACTTTTAAATTTGATAACCAGTCTTTTGCTACTGCCATAAAAGGCTCTTCAGACAGACGCCATGCAAAAGCACCTGCTGGAAAATACCCCCAACGATTATTCGGAGCAAATTTGGAAGAACCGTCAGCGCGGAAAGTTCCGGTAAACAAATATCGATCATTCAATGTATAACTGAGACGTCCGAAGAAGGAGGCTGTACGTCCGGGAACACTGAAATTATTGTTCGCGGAAAGAGAAGTGGTTGCAGTATGGATTAATCCCATGGTAGTATCATAATCAAAGGTATCGGGATAATCACGACCTGAAATTTGAGAAGATTCTGAATCGGATTTTAGAATTTCATTGCCGAGAAGTGCAGAAAAAGTATGGTTCTTGCCAATATTGAAATTATAATTCAGTGTGGTTACGGAACGTAATCCGTCGCTTATACCACGGGTCAAGGTAGCACGTTTGTCTCCATTGGTATATCCGTTTTCATAATATGAATTTTTTGATGAACCACGGGTTATGGATATCTCTGTACGGGCGGTAAGTCCGTTGATTATTTCCCAAGATAAAGCAGCTGAGCCTCTTAATGAACGGGAATAAGATTTGTTAGTAATGTCATTAATAAGTTCTATAGGGTTGTGTTTGTCATCAATGTTTGCCACACCAAAACTGAATCCTGATGCAACTTCCGAATAGCTGACTCCTCCTAACGGATTATCAATAGGGCGATAGCGGTAGGCACCGGATACATTTGATCCTTTACCATTGGTTACATTCTCACGTCCGTTGAGGTTATTTTCCGTATAGCGGACATCCATGTCGAACTTTAACTTTTTGGTCAGTTGTTGTTGAATTTTAAAAGAAGCGTTCATACGATTATAATCCGAGTTGATTTTAATACCTTCATCATCCACATAGCCGAAAGTGAATAAAACTTTAGTTTTCTCAGTACCTCCTGAAATATTAATATTATGACTATGAGACATTGCTGTGCGTAATACATCATCAGTGTAGTCATGTGCTGAAATATTAGCATAATCAGTATAATGATTGCCATATTTGCTTCCCAAACCGAAGTATTTTTCAACCGCATCTTGGTTGGCACTTCCTCGTGAGGCAGCATAGCTCCAGTTATGAAGAATATATTCTTGAGCCGAAAGCGTTTCAAGTGTTTTAGATACGTTTTTTATTTGTACATATCCATCGTATGATACTTTTACGCGTCCTTCTTGGGCACTTTTAGTAGTGATTAAAATAACGCCGTTTGCACCACGTGCACCATAGATCGCTGTAGAGGAAGCATCTTTCAGTACATCAATGGATTCGATATCTGCCACTGGGATGTCGTCAATGCTGCTTACCGGGAATCCATCTACTACATAAAGAGGTTCATTGGATTGTGTGATGGAACCTCCACCGCGTACACGTACAGAGATTGTAGCACCCGGACGTCCATCCTGTGAAATCACATTTACACCCGGAAGTCGTCCTTGCAATGCTTGGGCCACATTGGATACAGGATTGGCAGCTACTTGTTCGCCTTTTACTGAAGCGATGGCACCAGTTAGGTCACGACGTTTCACAGTACCATAACCAATTACTACGACTTCGTCCAATGCTTGTGTATCTTCTTTCAATATGACGTTTATTTTTGAGTTCTTACCGACTGTAACCTCATAAGGGATATAGCCTATGTACGAAAATACCAGTACGGTTTTATCTGATGGGACAGATAACCGGTAACTGCCGTCTATGTCGGTAATGGTTCCGGTAGCTTCGTTTCCTTTTACCATTACGTTCACACCAATCAATGGTTCCTGTTTGTTGTCAGTTACCACACCTGTTATGATTCTGTTTTGCGCATAGGCACATTGTGCTATGAACAGAATCAAAACAAAACAGATACTTCTGATTCTAAGATGAATGTTGTTTTCCATATTACTACATTTAAATTAATGATTAAGACTTATCAGTCAGGATATATTAGATATTGTGTTTTTCCTTGTTTGATTGCAAAAGAGTAAATTTCTACTTTATTGGCGGTGAAATAATTGCTTGAATGGGTTAAAAAAATGCTTTTTTATATTGGATTCCAGCCATCTTCCCCACCTAATATTGTTTGAATAGCATAATGACTTATATTTTTCAGTTGATGGGAATAAGAAACGCGTTTGTCTTTACAGGCTCCTTCTCCAACATTCTGGTATTCTGCATAAAATACTGTTTTTTCATTTTCTTTGTTATCCCAATTATTCCACCCTGCAGGATTAATATGTCTACCTAGGTCACAATGAATAAACACAGCTTGTGCATAAGGACGCCAAGGACGGGAAAGATATACATCACTCACATTTGTATCTGCGGTCAGTCTACAATTAAGAAAAACATATCCGTATTTTTTTTCGGAAGGGGTGGAAGGGGCGGTAATGAACCCATTGCTTTTACTGTGTATATGACAGCGATGAAATACAGCAGTGGAGGCTCCGAATATAAAATCTACAGTTCCTTCTATGTAGCATTCTTCATAATATTGTCTACTGTCGGCTCCCCAGGTATAAAGTGTATCTTGGAATCCCAAAAAACGACATTTTTTAAAATGAGTACGGTCACCTACGACTAAGCAGGCTACGGCTTGTCCCACAGGACCGGAAGTATTTTGGAATGTGATATTCTCCACATAGAAATCAGGAGCGTATAAATAAACGGATGAAGAACCGGACGTACCTTTAGTTTCGCCGAAAACATTCAGTTTGTTTGAATAGTCATCGTATGAAATAACCGCTCCGTCTTCTCCTATTAGTGCGATATTTGTTTTGCTGGCGGGGACTACAAGTTTCTCTTTGTATATGCCCTTACTTAATAATATTCTAGTTTGTTTCTTTCGGAAGTCGGGTACGGCATTTATTGCTTCTTGTATAGTTGTGAAGTTGCCTTTACCGTTTGAAGATACTACATAATCATAGGTTGCGGGTTGTTGTGCAAATGTAGTTTTTGTTATGCCTGCCCATAAGCAGATAAATAATAGATAAAATTGTTTTTTGAATTTCATATTTTCTCTTGTTAACTGTTTATGGTACAATATTAGAAGAAATATGAAATATGGGAGTGAAAAAAATGCTTTATTCGGTGGAAAATTCGTTTGGAGGTGTGGAATGGGATTGAAAGTGAAATATATAAATGCAAAACGGGTGTGTGTCAAAACTAAAATGGTCTATCATTTTGTCATCCTGAACTCTAGTGAAGGATCTGTTTACATCTACTTATGTTTACAGATTCTTCGCTTCGCTCTGAATGACAGACTAAGTGATAGCGCTATCGGAGTTTTGACACATCCCCGTTTTGCTATTGTTCTTTATATAAGATTATGCCTTCAAGAACCGGCAAAGCTTCTCCACCGCCAGCGCCCGATGACTGATTTTATTTTTCGTCTCGTTTCCCATCTCGGCAAAAGTTTTAGTATATCCTTCGGGCACAAAGATAGGGTCGTATCCGAAACCTGACGAACCTCGTTTTTCTTTGATAATCTCACCTTTTACAATTCCTTCGAACAAATGCTTCTTTCCATCCAGAATCAGGCAGATAGCTGTGCGGAATTGTGCTTTTCTATTTTGCACTCCCTGCATATTCTGCAATAATTTTTGCATATTGGCTTCCGCATTGTGTCCTTCGCTTCCGGCATAACGGGCGGAATAAACACCCGGCGCACCATTCAAAGCTTCCACTTCCAGGCCTGTATCGTCGGCAAAACAGTCTAAACCGTAGTTTTTATAAATATACTCCGCTTTCAGCATCGCGTTGCCTTCCAACGTATCAGCAGTTTCGGGGATATCAACATGGCAATGGATATCTTTCAAACTCAATAATTCAACTTTTTCTCCTAGAATGGAGGATATTTCATCCAGTTTATGAGCATTGTTTGTAGCAAATACTAATTTCTTTTTCATTTTATATCATATTAATTGAATGCAAAGATACTGAGAATGAACCAAAGTAAGATAATTCCTGACAGAATAATATAGGTGAAAAGGTAAATAGTAATTTGTTTGCTATGTGTATTTTCAATTTTTGATTATTTTTGTTGCTATCATTTGATACTTGATAGTATGGTATATATAGAAACTCCTCATTTGTTGTTACGGGACTGGGAGGAAGAAGATATTCTTCCGTTTGTCCGTATGAACAGTGATAAAGAAGTAATGGAATTCTTTCTCACTACTTTGACAGAGGAAGAGACGATGGCTTTTTATTGTCGTATCCGGAAAGAATTTGAAGAATATGGTTATGGTTTGTATGCTGTAGAATGTAAAGAAACTCAGAATTTTCTAGGCTATGTGGGTTTTCATAATATTGCTTTCGAGTCGGATTTTACTCCCGGAGTGGAAATAGGCTGGCGGTTGTGCCGGGATGCATGGGGAAAGGGATATGCCACAGAAGCCGCTTCTGCCTGTCTGGATTATGCGAGTGATAATTTACCTTTTAAAACGGTATATTCGTTCACTGCCATACCCAATAAACGCTCTGAACGGGTCATGCAGAAAATAGGAATGCATTTTGAAAAAGAGTTCGATCATCCTTTGGTGGAACAAGGGCATTGGTTATGCAGACATGTATTGTATAAAATAGAAATTTGAGAAAATAGATTAACCGATATGTAGTAATCTTATCATTGCTTCATCGTTCTGTTTTTCAATGCAGAAACAGTGAAGCAATGGAAGAGATTATTTTTTAGTTACTTTATTTTTAGTTTGTCGAATCCTTCGCCATACACTCCTACCACATTACTTTGTGATATAAATGCATTGGGGTCAATATCTTTCACCAATCGGAATATATCCAGTGACTGGCTTTTCTTTGCCAATACCACTACGACCTTGATTCCTTGTTTGCTATACCATCCTGTACCATCCAATAAGGTAACTCCACGATCTATTTGTTTGGTGATTCCTTCGGCTATTTCATCATGTTTACGCGAGAAAATAAGGAACTGTACGGATTGGCGTGAACTGTTTATAACATAATCAATCACAATGCTCATAATAAACAATACGCAGAAACCAAATAACACCCGTTTCCAGTCATGGAATATGAAATAGCAGGAGGATATGATGACAATATCACAATACATCATCATGCGGCCAAGGGTTACATCTTTATATTTATTGATTATCCAGGCAATGATATCCGTTCCGCCGGTACTTCCATTATTGCAGAAAACAATGCCGATACCAAATCCCAGCAAGCCGGCACCTACTACACAAGCCATGAATTCTTGTCCCGGTCCTAACAATTGCGGCAGTGTACCATCCGGGTTCTTCAATAATGCTTGAAAGAGCCATAATAGGAATGTTAGCATAAAGATGGCATAAATGGTTTTAAGGCTGAATTTAGGTCCTAGTATCTTTAATGCGAAACCTAAGAAAACAGCGTTGATAATAAAATAAGAAACCTGGATTTCAATGCCTGTAACATAATATATAATGGCTGAAATACCGGTTACTCCGCCTGTAGTTATTTGATAAGGCAGTAAGAAAGCCGCCCATCCCAGTGCATAGCAAATCAGTCCGAAGGTAATGGATAAATAGTCTTTTACCTCTCTGCCTAGTTTGATTTTTAATATTTGGTCCATGGTAATGAGGATTGTTTTTAATGTAAGTAGAAAGGTGTGTCAAAAGTTACTGCTTTTGACACACCTCAAGGATAGTATCGATTATAATACGATATTTACAATTTTTTTGGGAACGATGATTACCTTTTTCGGGGTTTTTCCTTCAATCCATTTCTGGGCTTGTTCATCTGCCATAACTGTTGTCTGAATGGTATTGTTATCAGCATCAGCGGCGAAATCCATGGTGAAACGTGCTTTGCCATTGAAAGAGATAGTGTATTTTACAGTGTCTTCTTTCAGGTAATCTTCATTGAATGCAGGCCATTGTGCATCGCATACGCTGGTGGTATTTCCCAGAGCTTCCCAAAGTTCTTCTGCATAATGTGGAGCGAACGGAGCTAACAGGATGATGAGATTGCTCAATACCTCTTTATTGCGACATTTCAATGAAGTAAGTTCGTTTACACAAATCATGAATGCACTGATAGAAGTGTTGTAAGAGAAAGTTTCAATATCTCCGGTTACCTTTTTAATCAGCTTATGAATTGCTTTCAACTCTTCTTTAGTCGGTTCACCCTCTACAGGCAAGAATTCGTCTGTGCGGCTATAGAACAGATTCCACAGTTTCTTCAAGAAACGGTGAACACCGTCAATACCATTGGTATCCCAAGGTTTGGACTGTTCTACCGGACCGAGGAACATTTCGTACATACGCAGCGTGTCGGCACCGTATTTCTCGACAATCATATCCGGATTGACTACGTTGTACATGGATTTACTCATCTTCTCTACTGCCCATCCGCAGATATATTTTCCATCTTCCAGGATAAACTCAGCATCGTTATACTCAGGACGCCATGCTTTGAAAGCTTCTACATCCAGAATATCGTTGGATACAATATTCACATCCACATGCAGCGGAGTGGTTTCGTACTGGTCTTTCAGGTTCAATGACACAAAGGTGTTGGTGTCTTTGATGCGATATACAAAATTGCTTCGTCCCTGAATCATTCCTTGGTTTACTAATTTTTGGAATGGTTCTTCCTTGATACTTACGCCCAGATCATGCAGGAACTTGTTCCAGAAACGAGAATAAATCAAGTGACCCGTAGCATGTTCGGTGCCGCCTACATAGAGATCTACATTTTGCCAGTAATGATCTGCCTTTTCTGATACTAGTGCTTGTGCGTTGTGTGGGTCCATATAGCGCAGATAGTATGCGGATGAACCTGCGAAGCCCGGCATGGTATTCAGTTCAAGCGGGAATATAGTGACGTTGTCAATCAAGTTGTTTTCCACGACTTCACCTTTTTCTACATCCCAGGCCCACTTGGTGGCATGTCCCAATGGAGGTTCGCCTGTTTCGGTTGGCAGGAACTTAGCTACTTCGGGAAGTTCAAGCGGCAATTTAGATGAGTCAATCATATAAGGCATACCGTTTTTGTAATATACAGGGAACGGTTCACCCCAATAGCGCTGGCGTGAGAAGATGGCGTCACGAAGACGATAATTCACTTTCACGCGTCCCAAATTGTGGGCTTTCACATATTCTTTGGTAGCTGCGATAGCTTCTTTGATGGTCAGTCCGTTTAAAGAAAGGTCACAATAAGGAGTGACATCCTTGCGGGGTGAGTTGCAAACAATACCTTCTTTGGCATCGAAACTTTCTTCACTTACATCACAACCTTCTACCAACGGAACGATAGGCAGATTGAAATGTTTTGCAAAAGCGTAGTCACGGCTGTCGTGAGCAGGAACCGCCATGATGGCGCCTGTTCCATAACCTGCCAATACGTAATCACTGATCCATACGGGAACAGCCTCGCCGGTAAACGGATTGATGGCGTATGAGCCACTGAATACACCGGTTACGCGGCGGTCGGCGATACGTTCACGTTCCGTACGTTTCTTGGTGCGGTCCAGATAGGCTTCCACTTCGGCTTTCTGTGCTTCAGTAGTAAGTTGGGGAACCAGTTCGCTTTCGGGCGCCAGTACCATGAAGGTTACACCGAACATGGTATCTGCACGGGTAGTAAAGATAGTGAATTCAATATCACTGTCTTTCACTTTGAATTGTACTTCCGTACCTTCCGAGCGTCCAATCCAGTTACGCTGTGTTTCTTTCAGTGAATCAGTCCAGTCCACAGTGTCCAGTCCGTCCAGCAGCCGTTGTGCGTAAGCCGATACGCGTAAACACCATTGGCGCATTTTTTTCTGAACGACGGGGAAACCGCCGCGTTCCGAAACTCCATCCACCACTTCGTCATTGGCAAGAACAGTTCCTAGTTGCGGGCACCAGTTCACCATGGTTTCTCCCAAATAGGCAATGCGGTAGTTCATCAGGATTTCCTGTTGTTCTTTTTCGCTTTTGGCATTCCATTCTTCGGCTGTAAAGCTGAGTTCTTCGCTGCAAGCCGCATTCAGTCCTTCGTTGCCGTACCGGGCAAATGCTTCCGTTAGTTCGCTGATGGGGCGTGCCTGCTGTGTATCGTTACAATAATAGCTGTTGAACATTTGTTGGAAAGCCCACTGAGTCCAATGGTAATATCCTGGTTCACAAGTACGTACTTCACGGTTCCAATCAAAAGAGAAGCCGATTTTGTCCAACTGTTCACGATAGCGGTTGATATTGTTCACAGTGGTGATGGCAGGGTGTTGTCCAGTTTGTATAGCGTATTGTTCTGCAGGAAGTCCATATGCGTCATATCCCATCGGGTTCAGCACGTTGAAACCTTGCAAGCGTTTGTAACGGGCGTAAATATCACTGGCTATGTATCCCAACGGATGTCCTACGTGCAATCCGGCTCCCGACGGATAAGGGAACATATTCAATACGTAGAATTTCTTTTTGCTTTCGTCTTCAGTCACTTGATAGGTATGGTTCTCTGCCCATCTTTGCTGCCATTTCTTTTCAATCTCTCTGAAATTGTATTCCATGATCTATTTTTTGTTATTTAATATCTTTGTTATTAAGTGATTGCAAAGATAATGAAAGTCGGGGAGATATATGGAAAGAACAGGAAATAAAAAAAACTTCTTGTTATGTATATATATATTGTTTCTATTTACATTTTTTGGAGTGATATATATTAAATATATACCCTCCAAAATTTATTGTATTTATTTAGACAAATAGCAGTTGTAAGATTTATAATCTTCCGAGGATAAGATTATAGAACTTACAAGTATATTATTTAGATGTTTAAGGTGTAGATGTATTATTTTTCCTGTTTCAATACGAATTCTTTGCCAAAATCATCTACAAAACAATTAATTTCCATAACTTTGTTTCATCAATATATCTGATAACTATGAAGTACTTTTTCCTCTTTCTCTTTTTATTTTTTGGTAATTACTCTGTTTGTGCACAACATATGATCTCCAAACAGCTTCCTTTTTTTTATCAACTTTCTTCTAATGAGATTTTTGATATCTATCAGGATAGAGAAGGATATTTATGGATAGGAACCACTAACGGGCTGGCAAGGTATGATGGTTTCCGCTTACAACCTTTTCGGTCTGATTATAAAAATCTGAATTTGCTTACAAATAATTCAATTTCAAATATAGTGGATAATTCTCGCTATGTATGGATCGGTACGTGGAAAGGATTAAATCTTTATGATAAACAAACCTGTAAAATAACTCCTTTTCCGGATGCGAGATTGTTGGATAAGGGGATTAATTATATGGCAGCAGATAAAGAAGACAATATTTGGATAGGAGCCGGTAATACAATATACAGATGTAATTCTACGGCTTCTATTGTGAAGGAATATGATATTTTCGGCTCACAACAGAATAGGCATGCCATTAATTTTGTTTATCAGGATAGAGAGGGAAATATGTGGGCGCTTACGGGAGGAGGCTTGTTCAGATATGATGAAAAGGCAGATTCTTTTGTTACTTATCCTCCATTAGGCAAGAATAATGCACCTTATACTATGTGTCAAGACCAATCGGGCAATTATTGGATTGGTACGTGGGGTGAAGGACTATGGCAGTTCTTTCCAAAGAAAGAAGGGGAAGAATGTTATAAAAGACATCATATTATCAATTCCAGAAGTGGGGAAACGGAACCGATCTTTTATAGTATGACGCAAGATAATACATTCGGCTACTTGTGGCTATTGTCTTATAATGAACTTTACGCCTTGCAATATACCGAAGAGGGCACATTGGTACCTGTGGATATACATGATTTGGTAGATACACACATGATGTACACTAAAATCATGAAAGACAGAGAAGGGAATCTGTGGCTGGGGTCTTATGATATGGCATATACAATTTTCTTTGATAATTCGAAGATTGATAATTATCCTTTGCCACAACTTAAAAAACACATGGGTTGGGATGCGAATATCTTGAATCTTTGCTTGGATAAAAATGATGTGATGTGGGTTAATCAGGATAGATACGGGCTTTGCCTGTATGATTTGTCACAAGATCTATTTGCAGATAATAGTGATAACAACTTGTCAAATCCGGGCGAAGTAAGTATAATTGTGAAATCCAAGCTTAAGGAAGGAGTATGGATCAGTCCCAGATACGGTGCACGGGTAATGAGAATGACCCATCAGGATATGAAGATACAGTTGGAAGAGGATATTGATTTGGAAAAACAAATCCATAATCCGGGAAATATCAGGGACTTGGTTGAAGATAATAGAGGCAATTTATGGATTTTTACCCAGTCGGGGCTTTATGTAAAACGTCCTGATAATTCTGTTTTACTTGCAGCAAGTTCTGATTTTCCGGAAATGTCTTCCTTGACAAGTGATGAAGAAGGTAACATATGGGGAATGTCTACTGATAAAAAGGTGTATAGGTTAAGCTGTATTGACAGGAATATATCTTATGAATTAAAAGGTTGTATTCCTGTTCTTTCAGGACAGGAAAATGTAAATCATGTCTGTATAGACAGGAAGGGTTGCTTATGGTTAGTTTCTTCTTTAGGGAGAATATTCAAATCGGATACGGACAAAGAGACATTTGAAAATATGGCTTTGGATAACCGGATAGATGATTGCTCTGTGTTGGGGTTACTTGCTGATGAAAACAATGTGTGGATCATAACTAACAAAAAGGTACTCCAATATGATATTTATCAGAAAATATGTATGAATTATGCCACTTCGGATGGGAATATATGGGTTGATGTATTCAGATACAGAGCGATAAGCAAGGACAGGCAAGGAGGGCTGTATGTAGGTGGGCATCGTGGTTTTATACATATTCAGTCTGGTAGTGTCTCGTCAGCGGATAAGATACAGTTTTCTCCTGTCGTTACAGATGTGAAAGTTGAAAATAAAAGTATCTTCTTTGCTGAAGATGAATCACTTCATACCATCAACCGGGTTTCTTTGGCCCCCAACTCCAGAAATATAGAAATATTTTTTTCATCGCTTATCTATTCATTGAATTCCAAGGTAGAGATGGCTTATAAATTGGATGGAGTAGATAAGGATTGGGTATATCTGTCCAATGATAAGAATTCTGCTTTCTATAATCAGTTGAAGAAAGGTACTCATTCATTCCGGTTAAAATGGAAATATGGACAAGGAAAATGGACGGAAGGCAAAGTTGTATTGGCTATTGTCCAGGCTCCGGCTTTTTATGAAACTTGGTTGGCATATATGGTTTACCTTGTTTTGATTGTACTTGCTGTCTATCTGTCTTTTCATACGTATGCACAACGTATCAAAATCAAAAATGAAGTGAAGCTGAAAGAAGAGTTGGCACGGACAAAATTGAACTATTTTACAAACATCTCTCATGAATTACTAACTCCGCTGACCGTTATTTCTTGTGTTACTGACCACTTGGAACAAAAAGTTCCTGCTATCCGACAACAGTCTGTAATACTGAAATCCAATGCCGACAAACTGAAACGGTTAATACAGCAGATTTTGGACTTTAGAAAGATGGATGTGGGAAAAATGAATCTGAATGTGTCCGAAGGAAATATCAGTGAGTTTATACAGAATATTTGCAAGACGAATTTTCTTCCTCTTGCTCAAAAGAAAGGCATAATTTTAGAGATTGACATAGAACCATTGGAAATCAAAGGTTATCTGGATTTTGATAAGTTAGACAAAATAATATATAACCTGTTATCGAATGCCGTAAAATACACTCCCGAATATAAATGTATCAAAGTAAACGTATACCTTATGAATAAGGAAGGAAATAAGGTCTTGGTTATCAAAATAAAGGATGAGGGAATAGGTATCTCATCCAAAGAAATCAATTATATTTTTACTCGTTTTTATAGTAGTAAGAAACAGGTGGGAATCGAATCGAATGGTATCGGGCTTTCTTTGACGAAAGAGTTGGTGAATCTTCATCATGGAACTATCACAGTAGACAGTGAATTAGGTAAAGGTACCTGTTTTACGGTAGAACTTCCCATTGACAGAACGGGGTATAAGCATGATGAAATAGTGGACGAGTTGGAAAGTGTGGCAATGGATATCACCGAATGTGTAATTGTGGCAGAGGATGATGTTTCATCTGATGGAGATACGGATAAATCTACTCTTCTGTTGATAGATGATAATGCAGAATTACTCTATATCATGAAAGAAATATTTAAGGAAAAGTATAGTGTATGGACTGCGGCAGACGGACAGCAAGCTTGGGATAAACTAAGCAACCATGAAGTGGATATGATTATTTGTGATGTGATGTTGCCTGATATCAATGGTTGGGAGCTTTGTACTCGTATTAAGTCGGATTTGCGTTTTAATCATATTCCGGTGGTCATACTTACTGCGAAGAACGGCATTGATGACCGGATAGCCAGTTATGATGCCGGAGCGGATGGTTATATTGCAAAGCCATTTGAAATGAAAGTACTTTTTGCCCGTGTGGATAATCTTATCAGATCGTTTAAGATGCGTCAGGCGGCTTTTCGTAAAGAAGAAGACGTCAATTTGGAAACTTTAGCTTATCCGTCTGCCGACAAGTTGTTTCTGCAGTCTATAATTGAAAGCATAGAACAACATCTGGAAGAGTCTGAATTTGATTTGGAAAGACTTTCCGAAGAAATGAACATGTCCAAATCTACTTTATACCGTAAAATAAAATCTATGACCGGATTGACACCTTTGGACTTTGTACGCAATATAAAGATGAAGCGTGCCTGTATGATGTTGCTTGCGCGTACTCAGACCATATCTGAAGTGGCATACGCTGTAGGTTTCAGTAATCCTAAGTATTTTACGAAATGTTTTAAAGAGGAATTTGGCGTGACGCCTACCGAGTATCAGCAGTCACATATCAAGGCCTGATAAAAGAAAGAGGGGATAAATTTCTGTCATTAGGGTATTGAAACGTTTCATGAAAGGATTTTATACCTTCTGTAAAGGGTTTCAATACCCTATTTTTCCAGGATATGGCTTCTTTTGTTTCATGATTCTTAAATAATAAAGCATGAAGAAAAAGAAGTTACCATTAGTCTGTTGGGATAGTATCAAATTACTAACTGCACTTTTCCTGTTATGGGGAGTTTGTTTCGGAGCAGATGCGTATCCGGGAAGTGAATATCGAAAACAACTTTTTGATTATGATTGGAAATTCAAGTTGGGGGATTATCCTGACGCTTCATTGAATACATACGATGATGCTGATTGGAGGATACTTGATTTACCTCATGACTGGAGTATAGAAGGAACCCTTGATCCGGAAAATCCGATGGGGAATGATGGAGGTTATTTTCCGGCAGGGACAGGATGGTATCGTAAGTCATTTGAAATACCTTCTAAGCATAAAGGCAAGAAAGTGGGTATTTACTTTGAAGGAGTTTATATGAATTCAGAGGTCTTTATTAATGGAAAATCCGTAGGAATCCGTCCTTATGGATATTCATCCTTTTATTATGATCTGACTCCTTATCTACGTTATGATGATAAGAATATTATTGCTGTACGAGTGGATAATTCGCAGCAGAAAAATTGTCGCTGGTACACCGGTACAGGTATCTATCGGCATGTGTGGCTGACAGCGATGAATGCTGTTCATATAGAGCATTGGGGGATAGCTATAACTACTCCTGAGGTAAGTGAGGAGAGAGCTGTTGTACAAATAAAAACTATTTTGAGAAATGAAACTTCTTCTGACAGACAGATTACCTTGACAACAAAGTTGACTAAAGGAAATGATGAAGCCGGAAAAGGAGAAATAAAAGTGGATTTGCCTGCCAATGGAATAAAGGAAATAACACAAAAAATTTTTGTGTTGTATCCTGCTTTGTGGAGTCCTGAGACCCCTCATTTATATAATGCACACTTTCTAGTGACTGAAGCGAGTGATGTAATAGATAGTACAACGGAATCTTTTGGTATTCGGACGGTTACTTATTCGGCTGAACAAGGATTATTCTTGAATGGCAAGAGAATTATTTTAAATGGTGGATGTTTACATCATGACAACGGTTGTCTGGGGGCAGCGGCTTATGATCGTGCCGAAGAACGGAAAGTAGAATTAATGAAGGCTGCGGGATTTAATGCGGTACGTACTTCGCATAATATTCCTTCAGAAGAGTTCCTCCATGCCTGTGATCGTCTCGGATTATTGGTTATAGATGAAACCTTTGACGGTTGGCGTGACAGTAAGAATCAATATGACTATTCTATTCTTTTTGATCAATGGTGGCAACGGGATATCGAATCCATGGTTCTTCGTGACCGCAATCATCCTTCTATTTTTTGTTGGAGTATTGGCAATGAAGTAATTGAGCGTAAAAAATTGGAAGTGGTCACTACAGCTCGGAAGTTGGCCGACTATGTACATAAGTTTGATCCCAGTCGTCCGGTAACTTCTGCTTTAGCTGCTTGGGATAATGACTGGGAAATATATGATCCATTGGCTGCCGTACATGAAATAGTGGGCTATAATTATTTGCTGCATCGAGCGCCGGTTGATCATCAGCGTGTACCTTCCCGTGTCATTATGCAAACCGAATCTTATCCACGAGATGCTTTTGCCAATTGGTCGTTGGTAAATGGTCATGATTATATTATTGGTGATTTTGTTTGGACGGCTATTGATTATTTAGGTGAATCGGGTATCGGGCGATTTTATTATGCAGGTGAGTCGGAAGGTGAACACTATCAACGTAACCATTATCCTTGGCATGGGGCCTATTGTGGAGATATTGATTTGACAGGTTGGAGGAAACCTATATCACATTATCGTGACTTGTTGTATAATCCTGATAAGAAACTTTACTTGGCTGTAAAAGAGCCGGATAATTATTATGGTAAGGTGAAGGAAACCTTATGGTCTGTCTGGCCTACTTGGGAAAGCTGGAATTGGCCGGGACATGAAGGAAAAGAAATAGAGGTGGAGATTTATTCCCGATATCCCAAAGTACGTCTGTATTTGAATGATAAGCTGATAGGCGAGAAATTCACAGGGAAGGAACAGCAATTCAAAGCAGTCTTTCCTGTTTCATACGAGCCAGGAATATTGAAGGCGGTAGGTGTGGAATCCGAGATAGAAATAGAGAAAACGATCTTACAGACTGCCGGAAAACCTGTGAAAATTCAATTAACGGCCGATCGTACAAAAATAAAGGCAAATGGTCAGGATTTGAGTTTTATCACAGTAGAAATATTAGATAAGGAAGGCATTCTGGAGCCGAATGCTGATAATCAATTAACTTTTGAAGTGAAAGGGGCAGGTACTATAGTGGCTGTGGGAAATGCTGATTTGAAAGACACGGATAGCTATATCGGTTATCAGCGGAAAGCATGGAAAGGGCGTGCTATAGTGGTAGTAAAAAGTACACGGAAAGAAGGTAAGATAATGTTGAAAGTGACTTCTCCCGGATTGGTTCCGGCTACTGTATCCATTCGTACAAGTAAATAATAATAACCTTTGTTTAATTCTAAATATAATAGTATGAAAACATTTCGTTTTGTTTTATTGCTGTTTTTGGTATTGAGTATATCCAATACAGCTTGGGCGCAAAACCAGACTGTAAAAGGTAGGGTGATGGACTCTAAATTAAAAGAACCTCTTATGGGGGTTTCTATTTTGGAAATAGGTACTTCAAATGGTACTGTAACTGATTTGGATGGTAACTTTACGCTTTCTGTTCCTAAAGGAGTTGTATTGCGTATTTCTTATGTGGGATATTTAGTTCAGGAAGTTCCGATAAATGGAAAAACATATCTGGATATATTTTTGAAGGAAGATACTGAATTATTAGATGAGGTGGTGATTGTGGGGTATGGGGCCCAAAAGAAAGCTACATTATCCGGCTCTGTAACGAGTGTAGGTGGTGAGAAGCTGGCAAAAACTCCAGTGACGAATGTATCACAAGGATTAGCCGGACGTTTACCGGGCGTGGTCGCTGTTTCCAACACTTCAGAACCAGGATATGATGGTGCTACTATTACTGTTCGTGGGGTTAATACCTTTGGAAAAGCTGATCCGTTAGTAGTTGTTGATGGAGTACCCGGACGTTCTTTGGAGCGTATTGATCCAAGTACTATTGAAACGATGTCTGTATTAAAAGATGCTTCAGCAGCTATTTATGGTGCTCAAGCTGCCAATGGAGTTATTTTGATTACAACAAAACGAGGAAAAGCAGGCAAGCCGAGAGTAGGTTTTACTTATAATTATGGAATAGCTGCTCCTACTGTAATACCGGAAATGACCAATGCTGTGGAATATGCTACTTTGATGAATGAAATAGATAAGTATGCCGGTAATAAGGGCCGCTATACGGTAGATGATCTTAGATTATATGCTGATGGTTCCGATCCTTGGGGACATCCGGATACGGACTGGTTTAATGAAACATTGAAATCATGGTCTCCACAAACTTATGCCAATGCTACTATTGATGGTGGTACAGAGAATGTGAAATATTTTGTTAGCGTATCAGCCAAAGGACAAGATGCATTTTATCGTCATAGTGGGTCAAATTACCATCAGTATGACTTGAAGATGAATCTTGATATGAAAATTAATAAATATGTTGATACTTATGTCAATGTAACAGGAAGAATGGAAGATCGGAAATATCCAACCCGTTCTGCAGAGAATATTTTCCGTATGCTGATGCGATCTAAACCTAATTCACCGGCTTATTGGCCTGACGGCCGTCCGGGACCCGACATTGAATTTGGTGATAATCCGGTAGTTATATGTACCAATCAAACTGGTTATGAACGTGATAAGCGTTATGTGTTAAATGGGGATTTCGGAGTTAATATCAAGGTGCCTTATGTGGAGGGATTGACTTTGAAGGCTACTGCGTCACTTGATAAGACGTTCCGTTTTCGTAAAATATGGCAAAAACCTTGGTATTTGTATTCATGGGATGGGACTTCGATGGATGAAAATGGCCAGCCCCTATTGGTGGAAGGAAAGAAAGGGTTTAGTGATCCTCGTCTGACAGAATCAATGGAAGACAATTTGGGGGTATTATTGAGTGGTATCGCTAGTTATAGCCATACATTTGCTCAAGATCATGATGTAAATATTCTAGCAGGTGTAGAACGTATCACGGATAAGGGGGATTCATTTGAAGCTTATCGTCGTTATTTTCTTTCTGCCGCTATTGACCAGCTTTTTGCTGGTGGTCAGGATGAAATGAATAATACAGGTACAGGGTATGAGGAAGCCCGTTTAAATTATTTTGGTCGTGTGAACTACGCTTATAAGTCTAAATATTTGGTAGAGTTTGTTTGACGCTATCAAGGTTCCTATATTTTTGATCGTTCTAATAAATTCGGATTCTTTCCAGGTATTTCATTAGGATATGTAATATCTGAAGAAGATTTTTTCAAAAAGAAATTGCCCTTTATTAGTTTTGCCAAAGTACGGGCATCATGGGGACAGACAGGAAATGATTTGATTGATCCTTATCAGTATTTGGCTTCCTATACTTTCAATGATTTGATGTATTTGACTAATAATGGTGCAACGATGAACCAAGCATTGAAAGAAGGAGTAGCTCCTAATCAAAATGTGACTTGGGAAACAGCTACACAAAAGAATATAGGTTTTGATTTACAATTTTTGAATGGAGATTTGGCATTTACCATTGACTATTTTTATAATAAACGCAGTGATATTTTATGGAAACGAAATGCTTCTGTTCCGAGCACTTCCGGATTGGTACTTCCTGATGAAAACTTAGGGAAAGTACAAAATCAAGGGGTAGATTTCAATATTGATTATCGTAGAAATTTTAAAGATTTTCGGTTGGGTATAAACTTGAATGGGGTTTATGCTAAAAACAAAATTCTTTTTTGGGATGAGGCACCTGGTACTCCAGAATGGCAGAAGTCCACAGGCAAACCTATCGATTCGGGACTTTATTACGAAGCTATCGGCATATTTAAAGATCAGGCAGCTGTAGACGCGTATCCTCATTGGGCCGGTGCACGTCCGGGGGATATTATTTTCAAAGATGTAAATGGGGACGATGTGATAGATGGCAATGACCGTGTTCGTAATGATAAGAGTCGTACTCCACGATTTACAGGTGGATTGAATGTAGATTTAGGATATAAGGATTTTGATCTCTCATTTTTGCTGCAAGGTGCTATGGGGGGAGTTTTCTATCAAACGACAGAATCGGGTGATTTTGCCAATTTCTTAAAGAGTTTTTATGATAACCGTTGGACAGAGGAAAACCCTGATGCTGATTCTCCCCGTACCTATAATCGAAGTAATGAATATTTTATAAATCAGCAGAATACATTCTGGTTGCATAAAACTGATTATATACGTCTGAAGAATATAGAATTGGGATATACTGTACCATCTATATGGAGTAAGAAAATAGGTGTGGAACATTTACGTATTTATATTAATGCTTATAACTTGCTGACATTCAGTCCTGATATGAAGGATTATGATCCCGAAAATACAAGTGGATCGGGATATAATTATCCGTTGAATAAAGTGATAAATTTTGGAGTAAACCTTACTTTTTAAATAAAATGAAAAATATGAAACGTTTATATGGATTACTTGTATTGCTATGTTTTATGCTAACAGCATGCAATGATGATTTTTTGGATGTGGACCCAGTAGACCGTTATTCAGATGCAGTTGTCTGGACGGATGAGTCATTAATAACCTCTTTTGTTAATAATATTTACGAGGGACAGAAATGGGGATTTCATACCGTAATGCTTTCTTCTTTGTGTGATGAATCAATGGAGGTTTGGGCATGGGAAAGTCAGCCGGTAGTGATGAGTGAATTGAGTCCGAGCTATCAAGGTATTCTTGCCCCTAATTTTTGGATTATAACCTTCCATAATATAACTTGGACCAATCTTTATAAAAATATTCGTGCCTGTAATATCTTTTTTGAAAATGCAGAGAAATATGCTTTAGAAGGAGATGTTGTCGATAAACTGAAGGGTGAAGTACATTATTTACGTGCTTATTTTTATTATTGGTTGTTGAGCCAATGGGGTGGTATCCCTTTGATTGAGAAGTCTTTTACTCCTTCTGATGATTTACTCGTAGCTCGTAATACGTTTGAAGAAACGGTAGATTTTATTGTGAAAGATTTAGATGAAGCAGCTTCTATTTTGCCTTTGAACGGAGATAAAGCCCGTGCAACGAAAGGTGCTGCTATGGCTTTGAAAGCCCGTGTCCTGCTTTATGCGGCTAGTGATTTATTTGTTTCTCAGTCTTTATGGGCATCCGGTTATGAGCATCCTGAACTTATAGGGTATGTGGGAGGTGATCGTACGGAACGTTGGCAACGGGCCAAAAAGGCTGCTAAAGCTGTTATGGATTTAGGTATATATCATCTGTATGGTGAAAATGGAGGATGGAAAAATAGAGAGGAAGCTACTCAAAACTATGCTGATATTTTCTTATGTCATAATTCGGATGAAGATATTATGGTACAATATTATGATTATGTAAATCATAATAGCAGTGATTTTCAATTGCCTCGTGTTGGTTTGTTCAATAGTCCCAATGGTTTTCATGGTTGGGGCGGAAATACTCCTACTGGACAATTAGTTGATTCTTATGAAATGGCAGATGGCAGCAAATTTAGTTGGGATAATCCACAACAAGCAGCTTACCCTTATCAAAATCGAGATCCTCGCTTCTATGCTTCTATTATGTATAATGGTTCTTATTGGCGTCAACGTCCGGATGATACAGTAGGTAGTGATCCTGAAGGAATAGTACAAACTGCTTATTATCAGCAGTCAGATGGAAGTTATACACCAGGTTTAGACACTCGCCAAGGCCCTATTGAAGATTGGAATGGTTCTTATACAGGATATTATATGCGTAAGTTTTTAGATCCTTCAGTTAATCATCAGTATGATAAACAACCTTATCCTTGGCGTCAGATACGTTATGCTGAAGTTTTGTTGAATTATGCTGAAGCATGCATAGAATTAGGTGAAGATGCTGAAGCCCGTAAGTATATCAATATGATTCGTACAAGAGCGGGAATGCCTGACATACCAGATTCTGAAATGGGAGATGTCTTGAAAGAACATTATCGTAATGAACGTAAAATAGAATTAGCTTATGAACAACATCGTTATTTTGATATCCGCCGTTGGATGATTGCACCTGAAGTGATTAAGAATGTTCAAGGAATAGATATTCGCTATCCTTATGGAGTTACAGAGCCTAATTATTCCATTATTGATGTGCAGGAGAGGAAATGGAATGATAAGTCTTATTTACTCCCTATTTATTTGGATGAAATGCAGAAAAATGATTTATTGATACAAAATCCATTATATTAAAAAATCATAGATAAGCCCGTAGCTTAATGATGGCTACGGGCTTTATTAAAAAGAATGATTTTTTATTCCACTCCCAAATCCTTATAAGTTCTCGGAGCCGGAACGGGAGGTAATGGTTTGCGATCCTTTAACTCTTGTAGAATTACCTCAATGGCTTTATTCAACTGCTGGTCTTCACCTAACTGTTCTTTTACCGGGTCATTATCAATCAGAATATCGGGATCTACTCCATGGTTCTCCACTATCCATTGACCGGTCTTTGCATCATAATTGGTAAAGAACGGAACACGTACATCCGTACCATCCATATAAGGCAACGGGCCACTGATACCGATAATGCCACCCCATGTACGAGTACCGATAACTTTACCGATTTTATTTGCCTTAAAACTCCATGGGAACAAGTCACCGTCCGAAGCCGAGTATTTATTGATTAGCAATACTTTCGGACCCACTAGTGTTGCATCAGGAATGGTACCGATTTTGGTTGATCCACGACGCATGGTCAGGCGATAGGGTTCACGAAGCAAACGTTCGATAATCATTGGAGATACATTACCACCTCCATTGGCACGGTCATCAATAATCAAGGCTTCTTTATCGAGTTGGGGATAGAAGTAGCGGGCGAATTCATTCAGACCGTCCGGTCCCATATCGGGAATATAGACGTAACCTACACGACCATTAGTTGCTTCTTCCACTTTTTTGATATTATTCTGTACCCAGTTATAATGATACAATGGGTATTCATTGTCTAATGGTTTAATGACCACTTTACGTACTCCTTTACTTGATGCGGTACGGTTTATGCTTAGTTCAGTCAATACATTGGCTTTGCCTGCTAGCAGACTGTAAATGTTATCAACAGTAGCTGTTGAGATGCCATCAATAGCTGTGATATAATCTCCTTCTTTTACTCCGATACCCGGTTCTGTAAGGGGAGAACGCAGTTTCTGACTGTAAATTGCACCCGGTAGGATTTTGTCAATACGGTAGAAGCCACTCTTGTCACGACTCAGTTCAGCTCCCAGTAATCCCATTGGAATACGTTCGGGACCTTTTATTTCACCCGGATTCACATAAGCGTGTCCGCAAGCCAGCTCGGCAATCATCTCACCGATGATATAGTTCAAGTCCAGACGGGTTTTTGCATGAGGAACTAATACAGCATATTTTTCTTTAATCGCATTCCAGTCTACTCCATGCATATTTTCCAGATAGAATCCGTCACGGAAAGCCCGCCATGTTTCATCGAATATCTGAGCCCATTCTTGACTGTAATCAATGGGAGCAACCATATCGCTTAAGTTAATATTCTCTTCCAATGAGGCTTTAGTGCATGGAAAATCACAGATATACAGATTATTTCCTTTAAAGAACAATGCTTTCTTATGATTGGCAGCTACATCCATATATGCTCCTTCGGCTACGATTTCTTCTTTTTGTTTAGCCAAATCATATACTTTGGTACTTCTACCACTGGCATACCACACTTTTTTACCGTCTGAATAGAAATTATCGTAGTTACCTGCTTGTAAAGGTAATTTAATCAGTCTTCCGGGCAAGCCTTCCGGATCTATTTTAACTGTATTATTTGTGGCTTCCGGTTTTTTATTGGCCGCATCGGTAGTCTGTTGTTCTATGCTGACCATTTCATCCGAAGGTAATAAAGGTGACGGTGTGTCATTGGCGAGCATGGCCATATAGACTCCTCCCATACGATTATAGGCATGATTCCATTCTGTCTGGCTGTAGATGGGATTAAAATCTCTTTCGGAACTGAATATGAGGTATTTTCCATCCGTGCTGAAGACAGGTGAAGAAGAACTGTACCATTTTTCGGTCACCGGATATTCCTTACCTGAAGTCAGATGGTATACATAAATGACACTCATGTTATTAGCTCCGGATTTAGTATAGGTAATCCATTGGCTGTCTGGTGAATAGTTCACTTCATAGAACTCTCCTTCCGGATTCTGCATGACAGTCCGTTTCGCTTTTGAGGCAATATCAACTTCTACGATACGGTTTTTACGGTCGGTATAAAGTATTTTCTTGCTGTCCGGGCTCCATATCAGTTGGCGGATATAAGTATCATTGTTTTGGGTCAGTTGGATGGGATCACCCCCTTCGACAGATTGTAGCCAGATTTCAGTTTCACCGGTACGGTCACTGATATAGGCTATTTGTTTACCGTTCGGACTCCATTCTCCTTCCCGTTCATTGGCTCCCGGGGTGCGGGTGATATCACGGGTTACCCCTTTTTCGGCAGGGATATCGAATACTTCTCCGCGAGCAGTTACTACCAGACGGTGGCCATCCGGTGAAAGGCTGGCGGCAGTCAGGTTATCTGCTACCCGTTTCATTTCTTTTCGGGCATAGATATTGTCTGAAGTCAGCGTGATGGAGATTTTTTCTGATTTGCGCGTTTTAGGATCCAGTTTATAGAGGTATCCTCCATGTTCATAGACAATAATTTGTCCGTTACTGCTGGGGAATTTTACATCATAATCCGTATAGTTAGTTACTTTTTCAGTTTGTTTGGTCCGGATATTATAAACAAAGATATTCATGGTGCGATCCCGATCGGAAATAAAGTAGATTTCCTCTCCTATCCACATAGGGATAATATCTTGTGCAATATTATTGGTGATATTCTCTACTTTTTTAGCAGCCGGATCATAAATCCAAATGTCATCTGCCATGCCACCGCGATAATATTTCCAATTACGGAATTCTCGCATAACCCGGTTGTAAGCCAGCTTTTTTCCATCGGGGGAATAGCTGCAAAAACCTCCTTCGGGTAATGGAATCACTTCGGGCATTCCTCCGTTTTTCGATATGCTCCATAGTTTGCCATCAAAACCGTCACTGATACGATTGCGGTAGACTATGTTTTTTCCATCCGGCGTCCAAGTCATTACTATGTTATTGGGACCCATTCGATCTCCTAAGTCATCCCGGTTGTTTGTTGCTGTGTAGGTAAGTCGTTGGGGTTCGCCTCCGTCAGTTGGAATCAGATATACTTCAGTGTTACCGTCATATTGACCGGTGAAAGCAATTGATTTTCCATCCGGAGAAAAACGTGCGAACATTTCATAACCGATATGGGAAGTCAGCTTTTGTGCTTCTCCTCCATTCAAAGGTGCTTTGTACAGATCTCCGGCGTAAGAAAAGACAATGTCGGAGCCATTGGTAGCGGGAAAACGGAGTAATCTAGCCTCATCGGCATGTCCGGTGAAAGCTGTTCCTGCCAGTAACAGGGAGAATAATAGCTTTTTGTTCATTTTATTTAGGGTTTGATTTTCGTCGGAAACAAAGTTAGGTATTATTCTTCAGATTATGAGCTGGAACTTATTTCTTTTTTCAGTTGATTATTACTAGAGTTTTTTAATAAGAAATAGTTTTATTGGCATGATGTTTTTAAGAAATGCTATATTTGCAATATTAATAGTCTTAATAAAGATGGATGCAAGTATAGTAGATAAAGATTTGATTGAAAGAATAAACAAAGGAGAAGAAAAAGCTTTTGAGGTTTTATATAATAGCTATTTTGTCTATCTCTGTGCTTGTGCTAATTCTTATATCTTTAACCCTGTGGAAGCGCAAGATATAGTTAATGAAACTTTTGCTAAAATATGGTATAGGCGTGGTGAGTTATCTTTTCCTATTCATGCTTATTTGATACGTGCTATTCAGAACGGGTGTTTGAATTACCTCCGTTCGCTTCACAGCCGTGAAAGAATTATAGATGAATACCGTGAAGCATTACTTGAGTATCAAGAAGAATTTTGTGCTTCCGAGTGTTCGCCTTTGCAAGAAATGGAATTAGCTGATTTGGAAAAATCAGTCCAAAATATAGTGTCTTCCTTGCCTGATAAATGCAGGTTCATTTTTGAGCAATATCTTTATTCCAATCTGACTCCTCAAGAGATTGCAGATAAAAATAATATTTCAGTCAATACAGTCAGAGTACATGTAAAAAATGCCATGGATAAAATAAGAGAAAAGGTGGGATCTAGAGTAGGGATTCTATTATTTTTTCTTTTCTAAAAAAAGAATGAAAAAAATCTGTTTTTGGCTTAAATGTTTTGTCTGTTGCTTGTGTATTATCTATAGTAGATAATTCCAAAGATATAAAATGAACAGCCAAATAGATGAATTTGAACGAATAATGCTGGATTATCTGAAAGGCGAAATCTCGTCTGAAGATATGCAGAAACTAACTATATTACTGAAAAGAGAGAATGCTTGTCGCGAAAAATATCGTGAAATAGCCCGTTCTTATGCATTGGCATCCTCTTCTTGGTTTGCACGCAGGAAAGAGCAAAACTTTGAGCAATTGTGTGATACATTGAATTTCTATTCTTCTCGTAAACATTCTTTTTTCCGTAAAATAAGCGTTTGGAGAAGCGTTGCTATATGGACTTTACTGATTGGTTGTAGTATAACATTCTTTTATTTATATCATTCGTCTAGTCCAGAAGTTCTTACTCCTTCTTATTGTCAGATTGAGGTTCCCCAGGGGGCCAGTTCGAAATTATTATTGCCTGATAGTACCATTGTTTTTCTGAATGGGGGGACGGTTTTAAAGTATGATGTTTCTTTGCAGCAGCGGACTGACCGGAAAGTTTTTCTTTCAGGTGAGGCTTATTTCAAAGTTTCTAGAAATATGCTCAAGCCTTTTATTGTTCATACGGGGGAATTGAATATAAAAGTATTAGGTACAACATTTAATGTGGCTTCTTATCCTGATGATGCGGAAATAAAAGTGAGCCTTGTGGAAGGTAGTGTGAATGTTTACACTACTTCAGATGCTAAAAAGAATATTCTTCTTTCTCCTGATGAGCAAGCTGTTTATAATAAAAATGATAAGGTATTGTCTATGAGAAAGATAGATGCGGTATCTCAAGCAGCATGGACTACAGGAAGACTGGTATTTGTTAATGAAAAGTTATTTGATATTTTGAAAACAATCGGGAAAAAATATGATGTACAGATACTTGTGCAGTCTCGGAAAGTGTATACTGAATATTTTTCAGGAAGTATAGATACGAATCTGACTTTGGATGAAATTCTTTCTTATTTAGATGTGGATAATAAGTTTATGTGGAGAAAGAAAGGAAAAACAATAGTTATTACAGACCGGTAACTGATAGATAAAAAGTACTGTGAAAAGTACATGCTTAAATAATTGTTAACTAAAAATTCTAAGTATGAAAAAAAACTTTTGTAAAGTTCGTAGGGGGCATTGCCTCTCTCTTGTATGGATAGTTTCATTTCTACTATGGGGAAATGTCACTATGGCCGCATTGCCTATTCAGGAGGCAAAACTTTCTATACAACAGCGTTCAGTGGCTTTGAGTCGGGTTTTTTATGAGATTGAAAAACAGACCGGCTACTCTTTCCTTGTTCGTAATAATGATATTAATATGAATGAGAAAGTATCTATTGATGTTAAAAATAAAAGTGTGGAAGAGGTGCTTGAGATGTTGTTTGTAGGGAAAAATATCCGTTATAAAGTGGAAGGGGAGCATATTTCTGTTTATAAACCCCAGCAATCAAGACAAAATGCAATTACCGGATTGGTTATGGATGTGGCAAAAGAACCAGTTATTGGTGCTTCTGTTGTGGTAATGGGATCTACTAACGGGTGTATCACAGATTTTGATGGAAAATTTTCTTTAGAAGTTTCTGAATTTCCTGTGAAGTTACAAATCAGTTATATTGGTTATAAATCTCAAGAGGTAACTGTACGTGATACAAAAACTATTCAGGTGGTATTACGTGAGGACACTGAAACTTTAGATGAAGTGGTGGTAGTGGGATACGGTTCGCAGAAAAAAGCAAACCTGACAGGAGCCGTTGCCTCGGTCAAGATGGATGAAGTGATAGGCAATCGTCCTTTGTCACAAGCTGCTGATGCATTGCAAGGTACGGTTCCCGGCTTGTTTGTGTCTAGTGATGGCAATGCTCCAGGTAAAAGTAAGTCATTCCAGATTCGTGGCGCTTATTCTGTAGGTATTAAAAATGATGATGGTTCTTATGGTAGTGCTATCAAGCCTTTGATTTTGATTGACAATGTGGAAGGAGACTTGGATATGGTTAATCCTGAGGATATTGAAACGGTTACAGTGTTGAAAGATGCTGCTTCAGCTGCCATTTATGGTGCCCGTGCTGCCGGTGGTGTAATTTTGGTTACTACCAAACGTCCGAAAGGAGAAACTTCTTTCCAACTGAATTATAATAATAACTTTGCCTTTGCAACTGCCATGAATTTGCCAGAACAGGCACCGTTGATGGAATATTTGCAGGCCTATTCTGATGCAGCCGGAGATCAATTCTGGACAATGGGTTCGCCTAGTGTAAGCAAATGGATGGGATATTTGGAGCAATATCGTAATAATCCGTCTTCTATTCCTACTGTCGGCGATGGTATCTTTAAAGATACGGATGGGGCTGTTTATTATATGAATGAAAAGGACTTGGTGAAGAACATGCTTGAGACTAGTTTCCAGCATACACATAATATATCAATGACAGGTGGTACTGATAAGCTCCGTTATCGTCTTTCTGCCGGATTTATTGATAATGACGGTGTGCTGATTACTGACAAGGATAAATACAGACGAATGAATGTCAGTGGATTTATATCTGCCAATGTTACAAAATGGTTTACTCAGGAAGCCACTTTTAGCTATGCACATAGTAAAAGAATGGAGCCAAAGTCTGCTTTGGGCGCTGTTTACAGTACTCGTCTTGCTTCTTTCTATCCGGAAGGCAATATGCCGGAAGGTATTTCTGCTGCAGGCGATGGATTACCTTTCTTTACTCCGTCCAATCAGATACGTTGGTCCAATCCAGAAAAAACATTGTATGACAATCCTCGTATTTTCCTGAAGTCTATATTGAAGCCATTAAAGGGATTTGAAATAGCATTTGAATATACTTTCGACAAGAATATATATGATTATAGCTGGTATACGGGAAGTGTGGTATATACTACTGTGCAAGGTGGTAAAGACACGACTCCGACCAATGACTATTTACAAAAAAAGAAAAGATATACCGACTATAACTCAATCAACTTGTATGGTACTTATGATTTCTCATTGGGTAATCATCAGTTTAAGATAATGGCAGGTTTCAATCAAGAATCCAGTTATCAGGAAACAATGGAGGCTTTATCCTATGGACAAGCTGTTATTGAGGTGCCTTCATTGGGTTCGGGTACATCTACATTGAAAGCTACGGACAAGTATAATGAGTTTTCTGTTCGCGGCGGATTCTTCCGTGTGAATTACAACTATCAGGATAAATATTTGCTGGAAGTAAACGGACGTTATGACGGTTCTTCTAAGTTTCCTAAAGAATCACGTTACGGTTTCTTCCCCTCTGTTTCGGCCGGTTGGAACATTGCACAGGAAAAATTCATGGAAAGTACTCAGAATTGGTTAGGTTCTTTGAAGCTACGTGCTTCTTATGGTATGATTGGTAACCAGAACGTGCCTGCTTATTCGTTTATTCCAACTATGGCGGTGAATAATAAATACAATGGTTGGATATCCAATGGTAATTATGTAACCGCTATTACTTCTATTCCTTCATTGGTAAGTCGTAACTTTACTTGGGAAAAGGTAGGGACATTAGACATCGGTATTGATTTCTCTATGTTCAGTAATCGCTTTACAGGTACTTTTGACTGGTATCAGCGTAATACGAACGGCATGCTTGCTCCGGGTGTGCAATTGCCTGCTGTAGTAGGTGCGGATGCTCCTTATCAGAATACGGCAGATATGCGTACACGTGGCTGGGAACTGAGTTTCAATTGGCGCGACCAGATTGGAAAGGTGAGCTACCGAGTCGGTTTCAACCTGTCCGACAGCAAGTCAAAGATTGTGAAGTATGACAGTAACTCATCCTACATATTAAGCAGCCAAAAGACGAATGCGCTGACGGGTGGAACATATACATTTTGGGAGTTTTATAAAGGTAAGGAATTAGGCGAAATCTGGGGATATGAAACAGATGGTTATTATACCGTAGACGATTTTGTCGATACTTCTTCATGGAAATTAAAGGATGGCGTTCCAAGCATAGATGGCTATAATCCTCGTCCGGGTGATGTGAAGTTCAAGAACTTAATGGATGATGAAAGAGGGACAAATATGATTTCCAGCGGTAACAATACGTTGAATAATCCGGGCGACCGTAAAGTGATTGGTAATGAAACTCCTCGTTATCTTTATGGTATTAATCTAGGATTAAACTATAAAGGTTTTGATTTGAGTGCCTTTTTGCAAGGAACCGGTAAACGCGATAAATGGATTGCCAATACATTGACTTTCCCATTATATTCTGACTTTAAGTTTATTCCTTTATATAAAGGTTTGGGTGATTACTGGCAACCGGTAGATGCTGCCAATGGTGATTACACAGCAGTTAATCCTAATGCTGAGTTCCCACGTATTTATGGCAACTATGGTAACCAAGGCTCTAATTACCGCCAGTCAGACAAGTACTTGTCCGATGCTTCTTATCTGCGTATCAAGAATGTTACTTTGTCATATACATTCCCCAAAGCATGGATTACCAAAATATCTTTGTCGCAGTTACGTGCTTTTGTCAGTGTAGAAAATCTGGCAACGTTCTCATCATTGCCAAAGGGTATCGACCCGGAAACGCTGAAATGGGATTATCCCGCATTCCGCACAGTATCCTTTGGGCTTAATCTTACATTATAAACCTTAAATTAGTACGAGTATATGAAAAGATTATTTATAAGTTTAGCAATTCTCGCAGGAATCAGCCTCTCTAGTTGTAATGATAGTTTCTTGGAAAAGACTCCTGTTACAGACTTGACGGAGAATAATGCATTCAATTCCTACGATAACTTCAAGGCTTTTATGTGGCCTTGTTATGAGATGTTTACAAATAATACTATTCGCACTTCCTTACAAGGATTCGGACAAGACGGACAGTATAAGGGCGATATGGCAGCAGGATACTTTCAGCAAAAATATGAAAGTGGCTACAATGAATTTGCTTATCAGACAGTTGCCAGTGTAGCATCCGGTAATGGCTGGGATTTTAAATCATTTATCCGCCGTGTCAATATCATGCTTTCACACATTGATAATTCTAGTATGACAGAGGCTCAGAAAGACCATTGGCGTGCAGTAGGATATTTTTTTCATTCTTTTTGGTATATGGAATTGATAGATCGTTTTGGCGATGTGCCTTGGGTGGACCAGGTATTGCAGGAAGATTCTCCCGAAGCTTATGGACCTCGTGTGGATAGAAAAACCGTAGCCGACAAGGTATTGGAACGTCTGCAATGGGCGGAACAGAATATTGGAAATTTCACATCACAGGATGGGGACAATACGATTAACCAAGATTGTGTACGTGCCGTTATTTCGCGTTTCGGATTACGTGAAGGTACATGGAGGAAATATCATGAATTGGGTGATGCTGAAAAATATCTGCAAGAGTGTGTACGCGCATCCGAGTTATTAATGGCCGCTTATCCTACTCTTTACACAGGAACAGACGGTCAACCCGGTGCCGGATATGGTGAAATGTGGACAACAGAGGATTTGGGACAAGTTCCAGGTATCATTCTCTATAAATCTTATGTGAAGGATATAAATCCTATGGGCATGAGTTATATTGAACATACTTCTTCACACTATGTGGAGATGAACCAGAATACGGTAGATCTTTATTTGATGAAGAATGGCAAGCCGATTTTGGCTGACGGATCGGGCTACCATGGAAATAAGGACATGTATGCGGTATTTCGTGACCGTGACCCGCGTTTGTATCACACGGTTATACCTCCTTATAAAGTAAAATCTGGAAAAGGCGACTATCCTACCTGGTCGTATACAGACAATCCGGCAGACCGTGAATATATTGATATTATGGGAGCAAATGAAAGTTGCAGTAACCCGGGTGTTGGTATGAAACGTTTGCCTGGGCAGAACTGGAGTGCATCACTTGTACCTGAAATACCAAGATTAGGTACTGGAGCATTTGTGACTTGCCGTTCAGGCTACTATGTATGGAAGAATTGGGATAACTGGGAAACCAGCTTTAATAATGGTAATTTGAATACAGCTGACAAACCTATTTTTAAAATTGAAGAAGTCCTGTTGAATGAAGCTGAAGCCAAATTTGAATTGGGAGTATTTGACCAAGGGGTTGCAGACAAAACAATCAATAAGTTGCGTGATCGTGCCGGTGTAGTCAAAATGGTGGTTGCTGACATTAATGATAGTTTTGATCCTAACCGTGGAAAATACTATCCTAAAGGTAATGAAAGTGGTATTTTGGTTGATCCTGTCTTATGGGAAATTCGTCGCGAACGTATTATAGAATTGATGGGTGAGGGATTTGGTATTTATGATATCCGTCGTTGGCGTATGGCTCCGTGGTTCCTCAATAAACCTGCAACTGGTCTTTGGATGAGTAAAGAAGAGGCAATGAAAAATAATATGACTTTATATAATCCTGAAACTGGTTATTCTGATGGAACTGACGGTTCATTGACGGAAGGTAATTTGTATCTTTTCAATGATCCTCTAAAAGAAGGTAAAGGTTGGTTAGATAAATATTATTTGTATCAAGTACCGACTACCGAAATATTATTGAACCCAGAACTGGAACAGAATCCTGGTTGGTAATTTATAGTGTGATACGAATGAGGCTGTCTCAAATGCGGAATAACGTATGGAGACGGTCTTGTTTGGTTTTTAAACTTAGAAAAATCGAAATAAAATGAGATTTCAGAAAATAGGATTGACTACTGTAGTGTTGTGTACCGTAGGAATACAACAGAGCTTTTCTATCGATATAGTTACAAAAGAAAAACCTAATATCGTGTTTATTTTGGCTGATGATTTAGGTTGGACGGATTTGGGTGTAATGGGCAGTGATTATTATGAAACTCCTAATATAGACCGTCTTGCTACAGAAGGAATATTGTTTGACAATGCTTACGCTGCAGCCGCCAATTCAGCACCTAGCCGTGCTTGTATGATGACAGGAATGTACACGCCACGCCATGGAGTATATACAGTTAGTCCTCCCGACCGTGGTGATCGTACCAAACGTAAATATATAGCTATTCCCAATGTAGAAGATGTCTGTGCCGACTTTGTGACTATGGCCGAGGCTTTGCAAGAACAGGGTTATCAGTGTGGTCATATCGGGAAGTGGCATTTGGGGGATGATGAGGACGGTACAGGACCCTTGTCACAGGGATTTATATGGAATGTGGGCGGTAATAGAGCAGGAGCTCCCTATTCTTATTTTTATCCCTATTGTCTGCCTGATAAAAGTAAATGTCATGTGGGATTAGAAGAAGGTATATTGGGTGAATATCTTACTGATCGGTTGACTGAAGAAGCTGTTTCTTTTATAAAATCTCATAGTGAAGGTCCTTTTTTCTTACATTTGTCCCATCATGCCGTACATACGGTTTTGCAAGCACCTGATTCATTGATAAATAAATATCGTAATAAAACTCCCGGTAAATATCATAAGAATCCTATATATGCTGCAATGATTGAAAAACTAGATGATAGTGTTGGTAGGATATGCCAAGTTATTAAGACATTAGGAATAGCAGATCGTACAATAGTCATTTTTTATTCAGATAATGGAGGTTCGGAACCAGTGACAGACAATTATCCGTTAAATGGAGGAAAGGGAATGCCTTATGAAGGTGGGAGCCGTGTGCCGTTGATTATAAGGTGGACTGGTAAAATAGAAGGAGGCATCCGTTCATCTGTTCCAATAACAGGAGTTGATTTTTATCCAACTTTTGTTACTTTGGCACAGGGTAAGATTCCTGCTAACTTAGATGGAAAAGATATTTTTACGCTTATAAATAATAATGAGACGGAACGTGATCTTTTCTGGCATTTTCCGGCTTATTTGGAGTCTTATTTAAACGGGGGAAGAGATTTCCGTGCAAAACCTTATTCCAGTATTCGTTCAGGTGATTGGAAATTGATATATCATTATGAAGATAAGTCTATGGAACTGTTTAATTTGAAGAATGATCTGGGAGAATCACAAGATCTATCAGGTTCAAATCCTGTAAAGCGAGGAGAACTTTATCAGAAACTGATGAAGTGGATTCAAGAAACTCATGCTCCTATTCCTGTGAAATTGAATCCTTATTATCGAGAGTAGGTGAATGATATTTTTTTCTTCTATAGCTTTGCAGCCTAGGATATTTTCTCTAAATTGCCGATGTTTATAGCAGGAGTAGTAATTATTAAATTCAGTAAAAAACAGAATATATGAAAAATCGAAACCTCTTTCTTTTAACCAGTGGATTAGCATTTCCTCTATTAGGCGCTTATGCTCAGAAAACTCCTAAACCGAATATCATTTATATTATGTGTGATGATATGGGTTATGGTGATTTAGGGTGTTATGGTCAGTCCTACATCAGTACACCGAATATTGATAATATGGCTAAAGAAGGTATGCGTTTTACACAAGCGTATGCCGGTAGTCCGGTGAGTGCTCCATCACGTGCGTCATTTATGACCGGACAACATTCCGGACATTGTGAAGTACGTGGGAACAAAGAGTACTGGCGCGATGCCCCTGTTGTGATGTATGGAAATAATAAGGAATATGCCGTGGTGGGGCAACATCCATACGATCCCGGTCATGTGATTATACCTGAAATAATGAAAGATAACGGTTATACTACCGGTATGTTTGGTAAATGGGCAGGGGGCTATGAGGGATCTGTGTCTACGCCGGACAAACGGGGTATTGATGAATATTATGGTTATATTTGTCAGTTTCAGGCTCATTTATATTATCCGAATTTCCTGAACCGGTATAGTAAATCGGCTGGTGATACGGCAGTGGTTCGTGTAGTGATGGATGAGAATATCAACTATCCTATGTTTGGTAAGGACTATTTCAAACGTCCGCAATATTCTGCGGATATGATCCATGAAGAAGCAATGAAATGGTTGGATAAACAGGATGGCAAGCAACCTTTCTTTGGTATTTTTACTTATACGCTTCCTCATGCAGAGCTGGCGCAGCCCGAAGATTCTATTCTGACAGGTTATCAAAAGAAGTTTTTTGAAGATAAAACTTGGGGTGGACAGGAAGGATCAAGATATAATCCGTCGGTACACACCCATGCGCAGTTTGCCGGCATGATTACTCGCTTGGATTATTATGTAGGAGAAGTTTTGAACAAATTAAAGGAGAAAGGACTGGACGAAAATACCATTGTGATTTTTACCAGTGATAACGGCCCCCATGAAGAAGGGGGAGCTGACCCTACCTTCTTTGGTCGTGATGGCAAACTTCGTGGATTGAAACGTCAATGTTATGAAGGGGGGATTCGTATTCCGTTCATTGTGCGTTGGCCGGGTAAAGTACCCGAAGGAACGGTTAATGATCATCAGTTAGCTTTCTATGACTTGATGCCTACATTTTGTGACTTGGCAGGTGTGAAGAATTATGTGAAGAAGTACACTAACAAGAAAAAAGACATGGATTATTTTGATGGTATTTCTTTTGCTCCGACTTTGTTAGGACAGGAAGGACAGAAGAAACATGATTTCTTGTATTGGGAATTTGATGAAACCGATCAGATTGGTGTACGTATGGGAGACTGGAAGATGGTAGTGAAAAAAGGGACTCCTTTCCTTTACAATCTTGCTACAGATATTCATGAAGACCATGATATCGCTGCCGGACATCCGGATATTGTGAAACAAATGAAAGAGATTATCAGAACACAGCATACTCCGAATCCTCATTTCTCTGTGACTTTGCCTTCATTTGAATAAATAGATTTTTTATTCTGATATTCCTCAATCTATTCATTTAGATTGGGGAATATTTTTTTATGTTCCATAAACCTGCTATCTTTGCCTCGCAAATTTAAAAATATTCCGATGAGAATTTAAAACATTCATTTCCATACAACTATTTGTTTTTACGTTGGGACAGCAGGCGAAATAATTTCGTTTGTTGCGCAATAGTTGTCTTCTTATTCCAACTACGAACTTTTCAGTATTCATATTTAAAATTCTTAGAAAGAGTATGTGTATACATGTACAGTCCATTACTTATATGCATCCGGATAAAGATGTGCTTTTTAGTAATGTCAGTTTTACTATCAGTAAAGGGCAAAAAGTAGCCCTCATCGGAAACAACGGTTCGGGAAAATCTACCTTGATGCGATTGATAACTAAAGAGCTATTACCTTCTGAAGGACAAATTATATGTCCGGATATCCCCTATTCTATTCCACAGCATTTTGGTCAGTTTAATCATTTGACAGTAGCCGGGGCATTGGGAATAGAAAGAAAGTTATATGCACTTCATGCCATTTTACAGGGAGATGCTTCGATAGAGCATTTTACGGCTTTGGCGGATGACTGGAAAATAGAAGAGAAAGCGGTTGCTGCTTTGAATGAATGGGGGTTGGTAGGAGTACCTCTTTCCTATCCCATGCATTTGTTGAGTGGCGGTGAGAAAACAAAAGTTTTTCTAGCAGGAATTACTATATACTCTCCTGCTTTTATTTTGATGGATGAGCCTACCAATCATTTGGATGACGAAAGCCGTATCCGGCTGTACCGTTTTATAACTACTGCTGCAGCAGGGATACTGGTTGTCAGCCATGACCGGACATTACTCAATTTACTTTCTTCTACCTATGAGCTTACTGCAAAAGGTGTCACTTATTATGCTGGAAATTACGATTTCTATAAAGAACAGAAGAAATTGGCTGTAGAAGCTCTGCAAACCCGGTTGGAGGAGAATGAAAAGCAATTACAAAAAGCCCGGAAGCAGGCACGTGAGGTAATGGAGCGTCAACAAAAGCATGATGTGCGAGGTAAAAAACAAAATGTGAAGAAAGGAGTCGGAAAGATGGCAATGCATACATTCAGGGATCAGGCTGAGAAAAGTGCTGTCCGTTTAGGAGATGTTCATGCTGATAAGATCCGTGTTTTGGCAGGAAAAACAGTAGAACTGCGTAAAGCTTTACCTGATATGAAGACGATGAAAGTAAATTTCAATTCATCTTCTTTGCATATCGGTAAGATACTTATCGTAGCTTCAAGTGTGAATTATTCGTATGGAGAAAATCCTTTGTGGTCTTCTCCTCTTGAGTTTACCATCAAAAGTGGTGACCGTATTCATTTGAAAGGAAGTAATGGTAGTGGTAAAACAACTTTATTGAGGTTGATAACCGGAAGTCTTGCTCCTACTCAAGGTTCTTTGATACAGGCAGAAGGGCTGACGTACGTTTATCTTGATCAGGAATATTCTACAATTCGTAATGATTTGTCGGTATTAGAACAACTTGCTTTATTCAATAGTGAATTGTATGATAATGAATTGAGAACGATTCTCAACCGTTTTTTGTTTCCTGTTTCCACATGGAACAAGAAGTGTAGCTATCTGAGTGGAGGTGAGAAGATGAAACTTTCTCTCTGTTGTCTTATGGTGAGTGCACAGGCCCCCGATGTTTTTATTGTGGATGAACCTACTAATAATATTGATATTCTGAGTATGGAGATCTTGACCGAAACTTTGAAGGATTATCAAGGCACTTTGTTGGTGGTGAGTCATGACAACTATTTTGTGCAACAAATAAAGGCAGATAAGCAGATTGAGTTATTCTGATGTTTTATTTTATCAAGTGCGGCATTTTTGTTTTAAATATAGAGTTTGACAAAAATGCCGCAGACTTGATTTATTTTATTCGGAGTTATTATTGCAGTGTCAGCGTCTTTACTTGTAATTCAGCATCTTTAGAATTACCCCCTACCATTATATCGAAGTTTCCGGCTATGGTGCGCATGGTATTTGTCTGCGCGTCCCACCATTCCAATTGTTTGGGTGTTAACTCTAATTCTACATTGACTGTTTTTCCTGCAGGAATTTGTACACGTTTGAAAGCACGCAGCGTTTTAGCCGGTCCTTCCGTATCTTCTTGTTTTTTCAGATATACCTGTACTACTTCTTCCCCGTCACGATTACCAGTATTGGTTACAGGAATAACCATTTTGGCAGTTTCCCCTACTTTAATCGTTTGCTCCAGTTTGATGTTACCATAGTTAAAAGTGGTATAACTCAAACCATAACCGAACGGGAAAAGAGGATCACCTTTAAAATAACGGTAAGTGCGTCCTGTCATATTATAATCTTCAAAGTCAGGCAATTGCGCTATATTCCGGTAAAAAGTAACGGGCAGTCGTCCTGCAGGATTGTAATCTCCAAACAAGACTTCGGCGGCAGCTTTACCTCCGGATTGTCCCGGATACCATGCTTGTAAAATAGCCTGACAATATTGGGTTTCGGGCTCCATAGCAATGGGTGATCCGGAAAAATTAACGAAAATAACTTTTTTCCCGGCATCACAGAGTGCTTTTATTAATTCACGCTGAACAGCCGGAAGCTCGATGTCAGTACGGTCTCCTTTGCGGAATCCCGGTAAATTGACACCCATCTCCTCTCCTTCCAAACTTGGAGATATACCGCCTGCAAATATAACTATATCAGCATCTTTCACTTTTGCTACCGTATTCTTAATGTTGACTTCTTCTTTAAACCCAAGATCAAAATTCAACTGTGCGTCTCCACTAAAGTATTGGAAGCGGATTTCTATATCGTATGGCTTGCCGGCTTCTGCATGCATGGCGTAAGCTTGTCCCCTGCCCCCATGTTTGTTGGTGAATTTCTTTACTTCTTCACCATTTATCAATAATTGTGTAGCTCCACAACTATAAAAGTTGAAAATAACCTCTCCTGTTTCTTGGGGGGTGAACACACTTTGATAGATGGCCGAGAAATCGGTCAGGTTCACACCGGGGGCAAATACGGTGGCTCCCGAGGTACAAAGGCGGAACGGGGTGGTGAGTTGTGCGGTGGCTGCCGTATTTCCTTCATATTCCTTGTTGTTCCAATAGCGGGCGGAGAACCCTGGACCTTCTTTAGAAGTACACTGGCTGAAAACGCTTCTGATTAATGAGCGTTCTACCCAGCTGCAACCTTGTTCATAGATCAGTTTGTCATTCTCTCCCATGGCTGAGCGGATACCTTCCAATAAGGTGATCGTATGTTTGGGAGTACCGTTATAATTACCCCATTGCATCACAGAGTCATTTGCGTTAGGTCCCATGACGGCGATGGTTTGTCCACCGCGTTTCAGTGGCAGGATATTATTTTTGTTCAGTAACAGCGTCATTGATTTGCGTGCTATATCTAGTGACAGGGAATCATGTTCTGCCGAGCAAACCACAGAATAAGGAATTTTAGTCCATTCCACTTTACTGGGATCGTCCATTTCACCCAATTCAAAGCGTGCTTTTAATAATCGTTTTACGGATACATCAATATCCTTTTCACTGATTAATCCTTTTTTAGCGCTTTCTACTAATGCTTTATAACTAGAACCACATTCCAGATCCGTACCGCTTAATACTGCGGCGGCAGAGGCCGATTCAGCGTCCGGATGTGTTTTATGTCCTTTTTCCCGATAGAAATCGTCAATGGCGCCACAGTCTGAGAGTACAATACCTTCATATCCCCATTCCTGACGGAGAATTTGCATCAGCAGGCGGTCGCTTCCGCAACAAGGATCTCCTTCCAGACGATTGTAGGCACACATTACTTCTTTTACTTTTCCTTCCTTTACCAAGGCTTCGAAAGGAACCAGATAAGTTTCATGCAAGTCACGTGGTTTTATATTTTCGGCATTGAATTCGTGCCGGTTCCATTCCGGTCCCGAGTGAACGGCAAAGTGCTTGGCGCAAGCGTGTATTTTATCGTATTTTTGATTTGCATCCGTGCATTGTAGTCCTTTCACTACATTTACCCCCATGACACTTGTCAGATAAGGATCTTCCCCATACGTTTCAATACCTCTCCCCCATCTGGGATCGCGATAAATATTGACGGTGGGTGTCCACATAGTCAGACCTTGATAACGCTCGTAGCTTCCTGCAGCCGAGTAAGCTGTATTTTTGGCCCGCGCCTCATCCGATACTGCCGTATAAATGGTATGTATGGCGTCGGGTTCAAAGGAAGCGGCCATTCCTATGGGTTGTGGAAAGACTGTAGCCAGTCCGCTTCGTGCCACTCCGTGCAAGGCCTCATTCCACCAATTATAAGGTTTGATGCCCAATCTTTCGACAGGTTTGGAGTTGTCCATCATTAAAGCTACTTTTTCTTCTAATGTAAGTTGCTGCAATAAATCTTCTGCCCGTTCTTCAGGAGATAAATTACTGTTTTTATAAGCCGGTTGGTTACCGCAACCGCTCAGAATCACAAGGGAAGCAAATAAATATAGAATTCTGTTTCTCATAGTAAAATAGTAAAAATGATTAGTTACATGGCAAAAATAGAATAATTATGAGAATAGTCCGTGTATTTTTTGACTAAAATGGTGGGAGATATTGTTTTTTGTACGAAAAGGTGAGGAATATATAAAAAAACTCCGGTCAGGTATATAGGCTGACCGGAGATGTATTGAAAACAGCAAATAATGACTATTTATATTCTGCCCAGTCTATCAAGCGCATATCCCCTTTCTTGGCCAGTGTATCATGCATAGCCAGTGCGGCAGAAATACAATGAGGAGTCTGTCCTTTGGAAGACATTTTTACATAGTCCCAAAGAATGTTCTTATAGTCTGGATGTGCACAGTTTTCGATGATGGCTTGGGCGCGTTCTACCGGGCTCTTTCCTCGTAAATCGGCAACACCTTGTTCGGTAATGATAATATTGACATCGTGTTCGCTGTGATCTTCATGAGAAACCATAGGAACGATGGCACTGATTTTTCCTTCTTTTGCCACAGACGGACAAGTAAAGATGGAAATATAGGCATTGCGGGTAAAGTCACCAGAACCACCGATGCCGTTCATCATCTTAGTGCCGCTGATGTGAGTAGAGTTTACATTGCCATAAATGTCTGCTTCGATAGCAGTATTGATAGAGATAACACCGAGGCGGCGTATAACTTCCGGGTTATTTGAGATTTCGGATGGACGCATTACCAGTTTGTCACGGAAGAAGTCGATGTCATCATAAATTCCTTGCAGACATTCGTTTGTGACAGTCAATGAACAAGTACTTCCAAATTTCACACGTCCTTGACGAATCAGATCCACTACTGCATCTTGCAGTACTTCGGTATACATTTCAAAAGCAGGGATTGTCTTGTCTCGTCCCAAAGCGCCCAATACGGCATTGGCGATGTTTCCTACCCCACTCTGCAATGGCAGGAAGCTTGCAGGAATAATGCCTCGTTTCATATCAGCAGCCAGGAAGTCGGCAACGTTTTGTCCGATTTGGTCGGTGATAGGATCCGGTGCGGTGAATGAACGGGCCTGGTCAGGTGTGTTCACTTCCACTACTCCGATGATTTTCTTCGGATCTACCTGTACGTAAGGTAAACCGATGCGGTCACTGGGCTTGAAGATGGGAATTTCACGGCGGTAAGGCGGATCAAGCGGTTCATAAACATCATGCAGCCCCATACCGTTTTTACTGTGGGCGGCGTTCAGCTCGATAATTACTTTATCTGCCAGACGTGCGATGGTTGGAGCGATACCTCCGGCAGCTGTCAGGTATACTTTGCCGTCGGGTGTGATTTCGCATGCTTCCAGAATGGCAACATCTACTTTGCCCATGAAGCCATAACGTACTTCCTGTGCCATTTGTGACAAGTGGATGTCATTATATGCTATTTCACCGTTATTCACGGCTTTACGAAAATCGGGGTTGGTTGTGTAGGGAGCACGGTAACGGATTGCTTTTACTCTGGACAAGATCCCGTCTGTAGCATCCCCTGTAGAGGCGCCGGTAAAAATACTAATTTGGAAAGGATTACCTTTGGCATGTTCTTCTTCTGCTATTTTGGCGACTTCGGGGGTTACGGCTTTGGGTGTTCCTGCTGGAGTAAAGCCACTAAGTCCAATATTGTAGCCATGCTTGATGTAGCTGGCTGCTTCGGCTGCGGAAATAATATTAAATCCCATGATATTCAATGTGTTATTCTTTATTAGTATAGTTGTTATTAATATTTTCGATTAAAAATTTCTGAATAAATGAAAGCACGCCGCGCCTCTTCTTTAGTACTCAGTTTTATAGGAGTCCGGTTTTCCCTCTTATTTTCTGCCAGAGGTGGAGCGACCGCTTTTCTGATTATTGACTGGTTCTGCATACGGGAGGACTGAGGTTTGCGAACCGCCGGAGCTGGAGAAACAGACACCTTTTCTTCCATGCTTTCCTGCTCTATTTCAGGAAACATATCTGCAAGCACTTCCTTGGGGGAAGGTGTTTTCTTCTCTTTGCCGGCTTTTGAGATTTGTTGTACGATAGCCACAACAATGATTACTATAAATATGAGAACCTGAATGATATCCATACTTTCCTTATTATATAATGAATGCTCAAAGTTAGAAAAATATTTCATAACCAACTCTATAAAAGGACATAAAAAAAGGAAGAGAACTTCACAGTTGTCTTCCCCTATTTTTTTAACCTAAACCTTAACTATGAAAAAATCTAATGTTTTTCGGAAGCAAATATGCGAATTATAATAATACGTTGGTAACGTTAACGGTCTTTTTTGTTCACTGGTTATAATTATTTAACAGTTAAATGCATAAATCTCTTATAATATCCAATTTTCGGCTCTTTTATTCGTTTAATTTGTCGGTAACTCCGTATCTTTGCCTACGAAACCATAAAACAGAGAAAATATGAAAGAAACAACAGGAGCAGACTTTAAATCTGCAACTGATTCCGAGAACAAAAAATTGTTTATTGAAACCTACGGATGCCAGATGAATGTTGCTGATAGTGAAGTGATTGCTTCTATTATGCAAATGGCAGGCTACCATGTATGCGAAACATTGGATGAAGCGGACGCTGTATTTATGAATACCTGTTCTATTCGCGACAATGCAGAACAAAAGATTCTGAACCGTCTGGAGTTTTTCCATTCTATGAAGAAAAACAAACGTCGGAATCTGATTGTCGGTGTGTTGGGCTGCATGGCAGAACGTGTAAAAGATGATTTGATCGAGAACCATCATGTAGATCTTGTCGTAGGACCGGATGCCTATCTCACTTTGCCCGATTTGGTCGCTTCGGTTGAAGCGGGGGAGAAAGCCATTAATGTGGAGCTTTCTACTACAGAAACCTATCGTGAGGTAATTCCGTCCCGTATTTGCGGCAATCATATCTCCGGGTTTGTATCCATTATGCGTGGTTGCAATAATTTCTGTCATTATTGTATTGTGCCGTATACCCGTGGGCGTGAGCGCAGCCGTGATGTGGAAAGTATTCTGAATGAGGTGCGTGACTTGGCAGCCAAAGGTTATAAAGAAGTAACGTTGCTAGGACAGAATGTAAATTCTTATCGTTTTGAGAAAGAGGGTGAAATAATTACTTTCCCGATGCTGCTCCGCACAGTGGCCGAAGCGGTTCCGGACATGCGTGTTCGTTTTACCACTTCACATCCCAAGGATATGAGTGATGAAACCTTGCAAGTCATTGCGGAAACGCCTAATGTATGCAAGCATATTCATTTACCGGTACAGAGCGGCAGTTCGCGTATATTGAAGCTGATGAACCGCAAATATACCCGTGAGTGGTATTTGGAAAGGGTAGCGGCTATTCGCCGTATCATTCCCGATTGTGGTCTGAGTACTGATATTTTCTCCGGCTATCATTCGGAAACGGAAGAAGACCATCAGGAATCTCTATCCTTGATGCGTGAATGTGCGTATGATTCCGCCTTTATGTTTAAATATTCCGAACGTCCCGGAACATATGCTTCCAAACATCTGCCGGATGACGTACCCGAAGAGGTTAAGATACGTCGGCTGAATGAAATCATTGAATTGCAGAACCGTCTTTCTGCTGAAAGTAATGCCCGTGATGTGGGTAAGACCTTCGAAGTGATGGTAGAAGGTGTTTCCAAGCGTTCCAGAGAACAGCTTTTTGGCCGTACACAGCAAAACAAGGTGGTAGTCTTTGATCGTGGGAATCATCGTATCGGTGATTTTGTCCATGTACGCATTACTGAAGCCAGTTCGGCTACATTGAAAGGAGAAGAGGTGTTCTGATGGGGAAAAAAGAAGAATATAAGGAAAAGAACTTGCAATATTTGCAAGTTCTTTCTACACAGGAAGGTATTTGTTCTTTACCTTGTAATATGTTTTATAAAGTATTGCAGACAGGTACGGGTACAGTTTCACCTACGATCCGTAGTATTGTCACCGTTCATTATCGGGGTAGTCTGATAAACGGGAAAGAGTTTGATAACTCCTATGACCGTAACTGTCCCGAAGCTTTCCGGCTGTGTGATGTCATAGAGGGATGGCAGCTGGCGCTTCAACGTATGCATGTAGGAGATAAATGGGTGGTTTATATTCCTTATACTATGGGGTATGGTAGCCGTACAAGCGGGCCGATTCCTGCTTTCTCTACATTAATATTTGAAGTGGAACTGCTGGGCATTGCATAATGCCTCCGGTTATCGGTTATGCAGCCTGTCATTCATCCGGTCTTCGTAACCGTCACGATATTTCTTTTCGGGCATAACAATCCATAAGATTATATAGACAATAATGCCCGAAAAGGCTGTGAAAACCGTGGCAAATGAATAGATAATGCGCACTATCGTAACATCCCAGCCAAAATAATCAGCCAGTCCCGCACATACTCCGGCTAGCATTCTGTTGTTGGAACGGGTCAGTTTTTTATTTTCCATTTCTGTCTCTTTTGAAGTTATCTGCATAAATGTAGGAAAAGTAAAAACGAATTATTAACTTATACTCTTAAAAGTACTTAAAGGATAGTTCTTCTCATTCAATTTATTTGTTATTTTGCAGCAAATTAGGGCAAAAAGTGGATATACTCAAAATAAATACTTGTCCGTTGTGCGGCGGAAAACATTTGGGACATGCAATCACTTGTACGGATCACTATGCTTCGGGTGAACAATTCAATTTGGTTCGCTGCGATGATTGTGGCTTTATTTTTACACAAGGTGCACCCGTGGAAGCCGAGATAGGGCGATATTATGAGACTCCCGATTATATTTCACACACTGATATCCGCAAGGGGCTGATGAACCGTGTATACCATGAGGTACGCAAGTATATGCTGTCACGCAAAGCCAAGCTGATAAAACGGACATCCGGTTTGAGTAAAGGTACTTTGTTAGACATTGGTACCGGTACCGGATATTTCAGTAATACAATGAAGGAGCGCGGATGGCGGGTGAAAGCTATAGAGAAAAGTCCGCAGGCGCGTGCGTTTGCCAAAGAGCATTTTGAACTGGATGTAGATACGGAGGATGCTTTGGCGGGATATGCCGATCATTCTTTTGATGCCATTACTCTATGGCATGTGATGGAGCATCTGGAACATCTGAATGAAACGTGGGAAAAATTATTCAAACTTTTGAAAGAGAGGGGAGTATTGATAGTGGCTGTGCCTAATCCCAGTTCGTATGATGCGGAAAAATATAAGGAATGGTGGGCAGCATACGATGTGCCCCGTCATTTATGGCATTTTACACCTTCCGTCATGCAACAATTCGGCGTCAAGCATGGTTTTAAATTAGCGGAACAGCATCCGATGCCTTTTGATGCTTTTTATGTATCCATGTTGACGGAAAGATATAAAGGCAGCCGTTTGTCCTTTTTGAAGGGAATGTGGACGGGCCTGTTGGCCTGGTTCAGTTCACTGGCGAAAAAAGAACGCAGTAGTTCAATGATTTATGTATTCAGAAAGAAGTGATTATGGGAAAAAAATCAGGGTCCTTTTTCGATATGCAGTTCATTACCTCCAGCATCAGTACAATGCTGGTGTTGCTCTTGTTGGGGATGGTGGTATTCTTTGTGCTGTCTGCCAATAACTTATCCAAGTATGTACGCGAGAACATCAGTTTCTCCGTACTCATCAGCGATGATATGAAAGAAGCGGACGCTTTGAAATTCCAGAAAAAATTGAATGAGGAACCTTTTGTGAAAGAAACTTCCTATATATCGAAGGAGCAGGCGTTGAAAGAGCAGAGCGAAGCGATGGGTACAGACCCGGCTGAATTCTTGGGATATAATCCTTTTACAGCTTCTATTGAAATAAAACTGAATGCCGATTATGCCAATTCGGACAGCATTTCTTGGATAGAGCAGAAAATTATGCAGAACAAGAAAGTTATGGAAATCAACTATCCTCAGGATTTACTGGATGCAGTGAACAGCAATATACGGAAAATCAGTTTTTTGCTATTGGGACTGGCTGCGCTGCTTACCCTTATTTCTTTTGCGCTGATTAATAACACCATCCGTCTGGCCATTTATTCCAAACGTTTTCTGATTCATACCATGAAACTGGTAGGGGCAAGCTGGGGATTTATCCGTCGTCCTTTTTTGGTGCGGAATATATGGATAGGGATACTGGCCGCTGCCATGGCAGATGCGGCATTGATAGGAATGGCCTATGCGTTAGTAAGATATGAACCCGAATTGATTGAGATTATTACCCCTATGACCATGCTTATGGTAATGGGTTCTGTTTTTGTGTTTGGTGTGGTTATTACCTTTATGTGTGCATATATATCAATCAATAAATACTTGCGCATGAAAGCTAGTGCGTTGTATTACATTTAATAATAAAAGGATATGGATAGACAAAAATTCGCCTTTGATAAAACTAATTTTATATTGCTTGCCATAGGTATGGCAGTGATTATTGTCGGTTTTCTGCTGATGACAGGACCTAGTTCGACAGAAGGATATTTTGAGCCGGATATTTTTAGTGTACGTCGCATCAAAGTGGCGCCCGCAGTATGTTTCTTTGGCTTTATATTTATGATTTATGGCATTGTCCGCAAGCCAAAGGACAAGACAGAAGTGGTTAACTCTTGATTTTTTTAATTTTTAATTCTCAATTTTTATTTAAAGAATGGAATGGTTTGAGGCATTGATCCTTGGTTTGCTCCAAGGATTGACAGAGTATTTGCCGGTCAGCAGTAGTGGTCATCTGGCTATCGGTTCGGCATTGTTTGGCATACAAGGGGAAGATAATCTGACTTTTACCATAGCAGTGCATGTGGCTACGGTACTCAGTACTTTGGTTATATTATGGAAAGAAATAGGCTGGATATTCCGTGGCTTGTTCAAGTTTGAGATGAATGCGGAGACAAAATATGTGATCAATATCCTGGTATCCATGATTCCTATCGGTATTGTGGGTGTGTTTTTTAAAGATTATGTGGAAGAAATTTTCGGTTCCGGCTTGCTCATTGTAGGTTGTATGCTGTTATTGACAGCTTTGCTTCTTACTTTCTCTTATTATGCAAAACCTCGTTTGAAAGAGAACATCAGCATGAAGGATGCGTTTATTATAGGTCTGGCACAGGCTTGTGCCGTGATGCCGGGATTATCCCGTTCGGGTACTACCATTGCTACCGGTTTGTTGTTGGGAGACAACAAGGCGAAACTGGCTCAGTTCTCTTTCCTGATGGTGATTCCTCCTATATTGGGTGAGGCGTTGCTGGATGGTATGAAGATTGTAAAAGGAGCTGCAGCCGGCACATCAGATATATCTGTATTGTCATTGATTGTAGGTTTTCTGGCAGCTTTCATATCGGGCTGTGTAGCTTGTAAGTGGATGATTAATATTGTGAAGAAAGGTAAGTTGATTTATTTTGCTATCTATTGTGCCATAGCCGGTGCCGTTACGATAGCGTGCACATTGATGTAATTGGATGAATTTTAAAGAAGGAGAAGTATTATACTTTGATAAACCGCTGAAATGGACCTCATTTGCAGTGGTAAACAAGATAAGATACCATATTTGCCGCAAACTGGGCGTGAAGAAAATAAAAGTGGGACATGCCGGGACATTAGACCCGCTGGCTACCGGGGTGATGATTATTTGTACAGGCAAGGCAACGAAACGCATCGAAGAGTTCCAGTATCATACCAAAGAATACATTGCCACCTTGCAGTTAGGGGCTACCACACCTTCATTCGACCTGGAGAAGGAGATAGATGCTACCTATCCTACGGAACATATCACCCGCGAGTTGGTAGAGGAAGCCTTGCAGCGTTTTATCGGCAGGATAGAACAGATTCCGCCTGTTTTCTCGGCTTGTAAGGTAGATGGTAAACGCGCTTACGATTTGGCTCGAAAAGGTGAGGATGTGGAGTTGAAAGCCAAGACGTTGATTATAGACGAGATAGAGTTGCTGGAATGTAATCTGCCTGAGATTAAAATCAGGGTAGTGTGCAGCAAGGGCACTTATATCCGTGCATTGGCCCGTGATATTGGCGAAGCTTTGAATAGCGGTGCTCATTTGACAGGGCTGATACGTACCCGGGTGGGGGATGTGAGACTGGAAGACTGTTTGTCGGTGGAAAGTTTTCCGGAATGGCTTGACCAACAAGAGATTGAAGAAGTTATAAACGAATAAGGAGAGATAAGATGAAACTGTCGCAATTTAAATTTAAACTGCCGGAGGATAAAATAGCTTTGCATCCGGCTAAGTATAGAGATGAGTCGCGCCTGATGGTTGTTCACAAATCAACAGGTAAGATTGAACACAAGGTATTCAAGGATATCCTGGACTATTTTGATGATAAAGATGTGTTTATCTTTAATGATACGAAAGTTTTCCCTGCGCGTTTGTATGGAAATAAGGAAAAGACCGGTGCCCGTATCGAGGTATTTTTGTTGCGCGAGCTGAATGAGGAACTTCGCTTGTGGGATGTGCTGGTAGATCCTGCCCGTAAGATCCGTATCGGTAACAAGCTTTATTTTGGTGACGATGATTCCATGGTGGCCGAAGTGATTGACAACACCACTTCCCGCGGACGTACCCTGCGTTTCCTGTATGACGGCTCTCACGACGAGTTCAAGAAAGCATTGTATGCGTTGGGAGAGGCTCCGCTGCCCAGTTTCATCCGTCGTCCGGTAGAAGAGGAAGATACCGAACGTTTCCAGACTATCTTTGCCAAGAACGAAGGGGCTGTGACAGCTCCCACTGCCGGACTTCATTTCAGCCGCGAGTTGATGAAGCGTATGGAAATCAAAGGTATAGACTTTGCTTTTGTGACGATGCATGCCGGACTGGGTAATTTCCGCGAGATTGATGTGGAGGACCTTACCAAGCATAAGATGGATTCGGAGCAGATGTATGTCAATGCGGATGCGTGCCGTATTGTGAATAATGCCAAGGATGAAGGAAAGAATATTTGTGCGGTAGGAACGACAGTGATGCGCACGATAGAGACTGCGGTAGGTACGGATGGTCATCTGAAAGAATTTGACGGATGGACCAATAAGTTCATTTTCCCTCCTTATGATTTCTCGGTAGCCAACAGCATGGTTACTAACTTTCACCTGCCTCTCTCCACTTTGCTGATGCTGGTAGCTGCCTACGGTGGTTATGATCTGGTGATGGAGGCTTATCACACAGCATTGAAGGAAGATTACCGTTTCGGTACTTATGGCGATGCTATGTTGATTTTGGATAAGTAATACCGGTTGGAGCAGCGTATGAGGGTTTATTTGGGACTTGGAACCAATCTGGGTGATAAAGAATCAAATCTGCATGTTGCTGTCCGGAAGATAAATGAGCGGATAGGGGAGGTTACTGCCCTTTCCGCTTTTTATGTTACTGCCCCTTGGGGGTTTTCTTCTGAAAATTCTTTTCTGAATGCCGCCTGTTGCGTGGAGAGTGTGCTTCCTCCCTTGGATATATTGCGGGAAACACAGGAGATAGAGCGTGAATTAGGCCGGATGAAGAAGTCGGCGGGAGGTAATTATAGTGACCGCCTGATTGATATAGATATTTTGTTGTACGGTGATTTAATACTGCATACGCCGGAATTGGAAATCCCTCATCCCCTGATGACTGAACGGAGGTTTGTCATGGACCCGCTGGCGGAGATTGCATCGGATGTAGTGCATCCGGTATTGGGAAAAAGGCTGGGGGAGCTTTAAACCTGTAAGAGTATATTAATTAAAAGAGGACGGAAAATTCTTCAAATCCGTCATTGTGGTGTAGATAGCTGATTGATAGTGTATTGTTATGAAGGATTCGTAATAGAATCCTTCATAAATGTTTCAGATGAATCAATGTTTATAATGTTATTATATTTTGTCATGGATATAATATCTATGCTCATATTTGTTTCTGTTAAATCATTACAAGAATAAGATGTTAGTAATAATAGGAATAAGTATATTTTTCTATAAGAGGTTTTCATAGTCATTAGATATAAATATATTAGTAAAAAATAGTGCTGATTGTTAATACTTATCAAATAACAATCAGCACATGGAATATTAGATCTTAATTTGGGAAATGAACATGGAGTTATCGGCTGCATTAGCACCAGAGAAAGAAATAGGGACTCCATATATTTCTTTACTATATACTCCTCCTTTTATTATAAAATCTTGAAATGCAGGAAATCCAGTAACAACTTTAGCTGCGTCCTCTCCGTTACCACCTATAATATAAATATAGATCTGAGCACGTTTTAGCATTTCTTTTGTCTTTGAGTCTAGTGATAGTTCTCCGTTTACTATTCCTGCATTGAATGCTGCTCGAATTGATACAGAAATTTCACTATATGATTCTTCAGATTCTACTATCATTACTCCTTTTCGTCCCATATTCACAGAATTCACATATACAGGTTTTTGATTTAGATATTTTTGGCGTTCTGTTTCATTGAGAAATATGTTTCCATCATCTGGGATATCCATAGCTACATTAAAATAGATTTGGCTGAAATCAACAAATAAAGCGGTATTACTTTGTTTTTTATCACTCTCAACAGAAGTTGTAATTGAAAAAAGCTGTCCTATTTTTATATTAGCTCCAAAAGCCATATTTACCTCTTTGTAATAATTAAATTCTTTCATTTTATATGAGAAAACTTGCGATTGTTTTCCACTAAAATCTTTACCTGCATCTGTGATAGCGTCTATAACTGCATCATTAAATGAGGTAAACTTAGGTTTTATTACTCTTGATTTGATAGGCAATGAGAATGCAATTCTGATTTCTGGTTTTAAAGCATTTGGATATGCAACAGAACGGTATTCTCCGGTATTAATAGATTCAGCTTGTAAAACAGAGCCTAAATATGTATAAGCAGGGTTCAAGCTTGCTATTTCATAAAATTCTTGGGTGGATCTTGATAGATACTGTTGTAATGTTAAATCTACCTCTTTACCATCTCTAATTTCATATATTCCATCATAGTAAAGAGAACTTAGTGGAGCAATGTTTGCTGTATTATTTGCTTTCGAAGAAATTTCATCTAAATCTTCGTTTTCACAAGAAAACATTACAAGGAAAACAATTGCAAAATAAAAATACTTTTTCATAGGATTAAATTTTTAATAGATTATTTGATAGAATGGGCTGTTGAGCAGCGAATATTCACGAGTGTATTCAGTTGCATTCCACATTCGCATAGGTTCGTTAGGTTCCATAGGCATGGAACCTGTACTTTCGTAATATGATGAATTATAGCCAACATATATTTTTGATTTAAAATCAATGTTTCTCATTATAATTCTCTCTGTCTTATCTGTACAATTTGCATTTATCATAGGCCAGTTTTTATAATTGGGTTCATAGTTGCATTTATTTTCAAACATACTTATATTGAAGATAATATCTATATAGGGTTGGGAAGGTTTTGTCTTTTCTCTATCTTTATAAAAATACAAATAAAGTTGGCTTGACGAATGATAATCGCTTTTGTTGGAATAATCAGGTAAGTATGAATTATTTTCACGACTTGGCTTTACATATAAAGGTTCTATATGGATAGTATTGATAAATTCAGTTTCAACCAATCCATGTGAATTGGCATAGGAGAAAGAACATGTAATAGGTACACCATAGCTTGTTTCTGTGAATTTTGAATTATATATTAAATTTAGGAAATGGCTATATCCTTTAAATGTTTGTACGGCCAGATTACTATCTCCCCCTATAATTAGCACTTTGAATTCTGTATTTTCAAAGAATTTTTCTTCTTCTTTATTCAGAGTAGTTGTTTTCTTACTGAAGATTCTATCAAATTCTTTTTTTATACACGTTTCTGCGAATTCGTATGATTCGTCTGTTTCAAAGGCAATGATTCCCAGTCTTCCATAAGTCAATGAATTCACATAAACAGGCTCATATTCACTTTTTCCTTGAATAGGTTGGTCACTTAAAGGAGCAATATCCATGTTGACGGTGAAACTTGATTGGAAGAATTTAACATACATTCCTGTTGACTTTTGTATTTTATCCCTGTATTCTGTTGAACTTTCACTTTTTGAAGAAAATAGTTTTCTTGTATTAATATTTGTTCCGAATGCGGTTTTAATTTCATCGTAAAAGCTAAATCTCTTGTAACTGAACATGAATTTCTGATTCTGTTCGAAATTTCCATCGGTTACCATCTCAACCACATAATCACTTAATTTAGAGAAAGTGGGTGCTTCTATAGTTCTGCTAGTGGGTTTGGGTGTATTGTGTGCCAATGTCATTGATACTGTTATGGGTTTTCTGTTGCTGATAAATACCGGTATATAATTTTGGTTTGAAATGCTATTTCCTTCTAAAATGGATCCTGGAAATATGTAATTTCTTCCATATAAAACGGTTGCTTCTGTACTTTTCACAATATATTGTTTATTGAAAAATGCATCATCTTCCGGTGAAAGTGATCTTGATGTTTTGTCTTCCAGATTCTTATTATATTGATTTATCCAATTCTGATATAGAGAATCTCCTGGATATGTATATAAAGAGTCTATTTTAACAATATCTTTATATTTTATAAGACTGACATTAGGGGTAATATGGGCTAATTCTGTTGCTTCATTGCATGAGCAGATTAGCGTTACGCCTAGAAGTATGTGTAAAATAGAACGGATGCTTTTCATAATGATGATTATTTATTGTACATTGAAATAGTTAACAAATACAGAATTATCTTTTATGTTAGAGGCGGAAAATGATATAGGTCCTCCGAAATCATCGGGTGTAACTGTTGAAGATAAATAAGTAAGTATGCTTGTAAAAGGATTGTCTGGGTTGATATCTTTTATTCCTTTGTTTCCAATAGTCATCAATCTGATATTAGAATTGGCTAATATTGCTAGTTCTTTTTGACTAACTTCCTTAGACTTCAGTAAATTGTCAATAGTTTCTTGTAATTTGTCATAATCAATATTACTTTCAATAACTAGTATAACTTTTCTGCCAAATTGTATTGAGTTTATAAATGCAAGCTTGTCTAATTGTTGCAAAACTTGTGGATCAGTGCTTAGTGATTCCGGCATATCCATTATAATGCTGAAAAAACTTTGATTTATATCTATCAATATAATATTCTTTTGAGGCTTATAATCGGGTGTGATGCCTAATAGTTGCTGAAGGTTAATATTTTGTCCCCAATTGACAGCTAATTCTTGGTATGATTTTATCTTTTTAATTACGAATGAAAAAGAATAGTTACTTTTCAAAACATCGTTTGTTTTTAACGCTTCATGAATAGCTTTCATCATGTTATTATAGGAAGGAGTGATTGTTTGTGACTTTATAGGAATGGTGTACCCCATGTTTATAGGATTCATTGATATTTTCAGGAACTTATATGTGTCTTGATTGATGCTGTTGGCTTCCAATATTGCTCCTATGAATATTTCATTGGGGCATTTTGCCACAAACTTATCTGCACTATATTGCTCTTCTTGGCTATAAGCAAGTTTAGCAATCATCAAAAATACGATGGTGTATATTATTTTAGTTTTCATTTCTTTGTATTTAGGTTTTATACTCATATTTATTCAAAGGTATATTTTCTTTTCAGCCATATAATGGAAAGGAAATCTTGATTCATTAGTTCTGAATAAGAGATTAGATTATACTCTTGTCCTATTGCCATAAATGTACGTTGGTCATTATTGTTTTTTATTATATAGAATCCTATATTGAGTATTACTCTTCCATTTTCGTCTTTTTCTCCACAGTATTCCCATTTATCTATTGGCTTCTGGTATATGAATAATTTTTTATCTTGCCATTTTAGTTTATACTTTTCTACTATATTATTGGTTTTTACAATGGAAAGGGAGTCCCTATCGAATTGTAATTCATGGGGGCAAGACCGTTGGATTCGTTCTCCGAAATATGCAGTTTCTGTTTCTGTTAGGTCTTGAATATCGTTTTTATTGAGTATTTCTTTAAATTCTACTTTTTCAGAAAACTTTAGTTTCAATATGTAAGAAGTGTCTTCCGGTGTGGGAAGAATAGGAGAGGGATCGTCCTTGTCTGCGCAAGAACTAAACATAAGTGTTCCTATTGAAAGGAGAAAGGACATGCCTACAATAAGTAGAGTGCTTTTTTTCTTTTTCATAATATTGGACTTTAGTTTTCGTATATAAATTCTCCTGCCAATATTCCCTTTTCATCGGTGATTGTCAGTTCATATATTCCTGCCGGAATATTCTCTAAAGAAGTTGATAAAGAAGAATTGGAGTGGGGTATATAGAGGTTTCTATATACTACATATCCTTCTTTTGATTTAATCTCGATGGTTACCGCTTCCCAGTCCTGTGCGAATTCGATGGTTAATTCTTTATTGCAGTCGTCAAAGAAAGCTTTTACCGGAATGAATGACTCTACTGGAATTCTATGGTTGCCATGTTTTATAAATTCTATATTTCGCTTTTTAGCGCATAATAATAGAGGAATAATTAAGGCTATCAAAGCCAAGCTTATTTTTAATTTGTTCATAATCGTTTTACGTTTTAGTTTTGTACAAACTTAGGTATTATAGGATTATGAATGACAAAAAGAGGGAGTTATAGTATATACAAGATTTGTTGATTATCAGTGAGTTACAGAAATTGTTATATACAGTGATGTATATGTAGTGTTTTATAATTCACTGATAATAAGACCTGTATGAGAACTATTTATTTTAAGAGGTTTTTGATGATGTAATCTCGTAAAAACGTTTCTTTATCGTGCTTTAGTTGGACCTCTTGATAAATTCTCGTTCGTTTCATTCGTACAGAAGCCGGATTGATGCCAAGCAATTTTGCTTCATCATTTGCGTCAAATCCAAAAATATGGAGATAGCAATATTGATATTCTGATTCTGTCAGGTTGGGAAATGCCTCTTTTAGTAGGGAGTAAAATTGGGGATATATCTTGTCTACTTCCGTCATTATGGAATGCCATGTTTTGTCAGTAGGGAGTTGGGAGTCCTCAAGCCTATTTTTTTTAGTCAAAGAAATAAGCTTCTTGCCAACTGTGGATGTTTCCAGACTTTGCTTTTGCAGCCGGTTGTATTTATAGGATATTACTTCTATTTCCTGTTGTAGTTTGTGGGCATTATTCTCTTTGTCTGCCAATGCTTTTTGCAAAATCTGCTTTTTTTCTTCTAGTTCTGCAGATAAGTGAAGGAGCTCTATTTTCATCTTATCTAGAATTGTTTGCTGGTAATAGATTTTGGCTTTGCTTCTCTGCCGGTAAATGATATATCCTGCAACTGATAGTAAGAATAAGGAGATGGCAATAATGATGATGATTGTATTCCTTTGCTGTGTAATCTTTAATAGTTCGTTCTCTTCCCGTATCTTGGCGTTGTTATACTTTTTTTCTATTTCCAATACTTTTGTCTCATTTTGAACTAATGTCAGTGAATCGAGCATGTCGGAACAGATTTCTTTGTAATGGAGTGCTTCCTTGTATTTTCCTTCTGCCTTATAAAGCAGGTAGTAAGCTTGATTGAAGTAATAAGCGATATCATTGTGTTTGGTTATCGTTTCAATCCATTCGTGTGCTTTTGCCAGTTGGTTGTCTTTTATATATATGTGTAATAGGGAGATAGAATCCTTATAGCTTTCTTTGCTGCCCGTTTCAATGGCTTTTAAGAAATATCTTTCGGCATTCTTGTATTTTTCTTGTGCCTCATATATCACTCCAAAAGCATTGGCTACATCAGCTGTTAAATCTTTGTTATGCAGTAGTTGTGAGATGGAATCAGCCTTTTGAAGTAAGGGTATGGTGCAATTAAAAGAATCAGTGAGTGTACATTCACACGCTAAATCTTTTAAGGCGTATGCATAGCTTTTGTAGTTCCTTGCTTTCTTGAAGAAGTTACTGGCCTCTTTTCTTTTCTCCAGACGTTCACTGGTTATATCTCTAAAACCATACAAATCTGCCATATAGGCACAAATATACCCTGCCACATTATAGGCCTGATGTCCTTTGGCCAGTTGCAGCGCATCGGCATATATTTGCATTGCTTTATCATACTCCCCATCTTCTACATAAGCACGGCCCAGATACAAGTCTATTTGCGCCTGTTCTTCTGCCGTGCCGTGTTCGGTGAACCATTGTTGTGCCCGTTGCCATTGGTAGATAGGGAGTAATCCGGTGGCTGCTTCGTCCGTTACTTTACCGCATAGCATACACCAGTGGGCAAAGTCCTTATCAGTCAGTTCATCGGGGGCTTGTATGCTGTCCAGTAGCACGGAAGCACTATCGGCATACATGGGAATCAGTTCCTCTACAGATTGTAATAGCGGAAGTATGCTTGTCTCTTTTCTGCATCCGGGGAGGATGAGAATGAATAGTAGTCCTGTCAAAAGTAAAGCTTTCATAAGAATGTGTTCAGATTTTGCAAATATAGTCATAAATCCGGGCAACTTGTATCTGATAGAGGGAAAAGTCAGTTTTTTATGCTTTCCGTGGCTTCTCCTTTGGAAGTGAGGTGGGAAAGCATGAAAGCTCTTTGTCTTGTCAGTGAAATCTGTCTGTTGTATTTTGTTCTTCTGCCTTTTCATCAAGTTTTATCACTAAAGTGAAGAAACTGTATCACTTTAGTGATGAAGTTTGATTACCTTAGTGATGAAAGTTCATCACTAAGGTGAAACGATTAAATGAAAAGGCAGAGATTGGGAGAAAATACCGGTGGAATCACTCAAGTTACAGGAACGGAATTCATTTTGTTTGCGCCATTTATAACGGTTGTAATGTTGTGCTTTCTATTGAAATATCCTATGACAAAATGATGAAGAATTTATGAATAAATCAATCATGGTAAATAATTGGTTATCAACACTTAATAAGTAAATGAAGAATTTGAAGGAAATAATCAGCCAACTGGATACTGTAACTCCTTGTGTTTTGAATCCGTTGTTTTTACGCCACAAATCTTCTGGTCCATTTGCATGCATACATCCCTCTGACCACCAGGTAGCTGATGAGAAAGGCTGTTACGGCCATGCAAATAATGTGTATTATGGCAGGAATCCCCTGAGGCAACAGCGAGGCGAACAAGTCATATCCCATTTGCACGAAGACGAAATGACACAGATAAATGCCGAAGGTCATGGATGCCACTTTTGAAAGAACAGGCGAAGAAGGTATTTTGAGCTTCTGTATGCAGACAAAAACAGGAAATGTCATCATAAATACATTGATGCCTCCGAAAAGCCATACTATTTCCAGATAGGCGTAGTTTCCCGGAAAATATTCCTGCATGATGAGGTAGCCGCCGAAAGTGATGGCGTACCCTGTCACAAACATAGGGATACCGATAGCCAGGGTTTTTCTCCAACTCCATTGCAGCGGGTATTTTACCAGATAATGGGCCAGTATCAGGTAGCCAATAAATCCGGAAACATAATAAAATGAGCCGAATGCATTCCAGTCGCACACTCCCAGGATATCCATATTGCCCCAGTTGCCGATATATCCCAGTGCGGGAGCGGCCATCTTTATGTAGGGAAGAAATAAGGAGATGCCCCAGATGGAAAGAAATAGCTTGATATCTTTCCGGGTAGCACGCTCCAGCCATGCATGGAAGATGGGGATGATGAAGTAGAGTCCCACCAGCATATACAGATACCACAGAGGAGTGGTGTCATAGTTGAAATTGAAAATGAATGTCCAAATCTTCGTGATAGTCATTTCCAGGGTGAAGGCGGACATGTCTATGGTAGGATTGTCTGTCGTGGTGATGTAATTCAGATAAATGAAATACAATACAGGCAGCATGACCGACCAGAAGATAAGCGGGACAACAATGCGGCCGATCCGCTTTTTGTAAAATTCACTCATGCCGTTTCGTACAGGAAACAGCAGCACTCCTGTCATCATCACAAACAAGGGCACGCAACAGCGTACGGCACTTCCCAATGCGCACCCTTGCAGAAAAGTAGGACGGTCTGTGTCAAAACGTGCCACAAAAGGGTCACAGCAATGGGCGAATACAACTAAAAAACAGGCGGTGACGCGTAGCAAGTCTATCCATCCGATGTTCTCTCTTTTATTTATTTCCATATTTTCTGTTGGGTTTATTTTTGTTCAAGCACTATTACTAAAGGACGGTGATCTGATGCTACCGGTTCATTTACTACCTGTGCGGAGATTACTGTGAAGCCTTTCATGTTCTGTTTCAGTGCTGTAATATAATCAATGGTTTCTGTAGGGGCGGGAGCCGGAAATGTATGTTGGTTTACGTCAGAAAGTATCTGAAAATCCTGTTGCAAGTATTTTATGAATGCGGATTCGGGTTCGGCATTCAGGTCGCCGGCCAGGAAAAAAGGTTTTTTATGAGCGGCGGCAAAGTCTTTTATAAGCTCCAGTGAGGCCATGCGGTCTTCTTCGGTGAGAGACAGATGGGTGCAACAATAAATGTAGTTGTCGAACTCTGCCATAATCAGCGCACGTGCTTCTTCCCGTCCGGGAAGTGTCATGGTTTTCAGGCTGACGGGAATTTCTTTGGTGAGAAGTCCGATACCATATTTTCCTCCGTCGTAATCAATGGCAGGGGCAAAGTAAGCGTGCATTTGCGTACGTCCGGCTATCTCGCCCAGTACGTATTTTTGTCCGCTGCGGTGGGTCATGCTGTCTAGTTCCTGCAAGGCTACCACTTCGGGGTGGATATGATTGATTACATCGGCTATGCGTTGGAAGTCGCATACATCATCCATTCCGTTTGCATTTTTAATGTTATAGGTCATTAGCCGTAAGGAATTTTGTGATTGTGCCGACAGGGCAAAAAGAAGGGTAAAAAGTAAGGGCAATGTCTTTTTCATATATTCATCAGGTTTTGATTGTTTAAATTCTCTCCAAAGATAGATAAATTCTTATTGTCATTTTCATATTCTTGTCTGAAAAGTATGTATTGATAAATACTTTTATATAATTATTTTTTCATTTTGCTCCTTTATAATTATATCAAAGGGATTATCTGTCAGTTTACTTTTTATCCATGCGCAAAAATCAAAGGTTTTTAATAACGGCCTTTCATATTTGTCTTCTTCTATTTTTTGTATATTTTGTTGATAGTAACTCCAAAGCTTATTTCTATACTGTTTGCTTTTGGGTAATGGATAGGATTGAATGAATTTAAAAAGAAGCTTCTCTGTGATATATTGTTTTGTTTCGAAAGAAGAACTCCTTTTAATTGACTTTATTTCATTCTCAAAATAATCATAATTCCCTAATTCAGCTTGTAAAATAAGATTGACTAGTCTTGCTATTCTGTAAGTAGGGAATATATAGAGGGATTTACCGGAACTTAATATCTTCTTCATATTTTTACGTGCTTCTTTTAGGTCTTTTAGACCTATATGTAGAATAACCAGACTTAGATATAATTGTAACTGCAAATTCAATTCTAATAATGAAATCTTTTTGAAGATGGGCTCCTCATTTTGTTGTTGTAATTCTTGTGCGGATTTGAAGTTCCCTGTATTGAATAAGCTGTAAAATTCATACAGGTAGATGTAGACCTGTACTGTTAGCCTGAATTCTGCTGAATAATCTCCCTTTTCCATTTCTTTTAGTCTGGAAATGAAGAAGGGCATCTCCTTGTATAATCCGACGGACTGTAAACTGTCCAGTACTCCCAAGATAGCATTCAGATAATACAAAGGAGGATTTAGAATCATGTGTTTGTTTTCATCGAAGAGCAAGATCAAATCTTGATATAAGCGTATGGCTGCCTTGTAATTACCGGAATTGAGGAAATAGGTGGACTGGAAAAGTAGATGTAGTTTTTCTGTTTCAAAGCCTTTATATGAGGAGTTGGCAATGAGATTCAGCTCACTTAGCACCAGATCGTTTAAGTTCTCTTTTTGCTTGTCGGACCGGATGCAGCCTTTGTAGGTGAACCGGTATTTAAGTATGTCATATAATTGGGTATGAAGATTGGCACTGCGGGTATACCTCATTATTTCATTTATCTTCATTTGTTTGTCCACCACCTGTTTTTCGCTCATACCCGTAAAGTCATACATACTGAGATATTTTAGTTCTGTGCGGCGTATCAATAGTATCAATGAGTCATTTTCATAATGGATAGCTAGTTTTTCCGCTTTCTCAAGTTCCGATAAGGCTTCATTTAGCAGTTCTCTTTCAAATAAGATACCGGCTTTTGAAATATAATCAAAAATTTGAGTCTGGATATCCTGTTGCTTATTCAGGTGAACTAAACAATTAAGTACTACTTTATATAGATGCTTGACTGCCATATCGAAACTTTTTCCTTTTTGTTTTATACAGAATTGCTTGTAGATATCATCTATAGAGGTATTGTTCTCTAATAATTCAAAGAGAATAAGATAGCCTTTTTCTCCATTTTGCAGATTGCTGTATAGCTTTAAATATCGTTTTTCTGCTTTTGATAGGGATTTAATCAGAGCAAGTAGTGAGATGGCTTTATTCATAAAGTATGTAATATATGTCTTTTCAAATATAGGTATTATCTATGAATATACAAGTGGTGAAAGTATTAAATAAGCGTATGTTTTTATGTTATAATAATAATCCTAAAAGGATATTCTTTTATTGATTGAATATATAATCATTTGATAAATAGTAAATTATATATTGTTAAAAGTAAGATAATTCTATATGTGTAATGATGGCTAGCGGCACTTTATGGCTCAAGAAGTTTTTTGTGCTCAGAAATATAGAAAAAGAAAAGGGCGTCTATGTGATTTATTATGTTAGTTACCAATAATATATGATATAGTGTAGTATAGAAAAATTAGATAAATAACCTGTTTGGGATTATCAAAACAGGTAAATAATGGATGTTGTTTTATGATTCTATCCATCTATATTTGCAATGCGTCGAAGTAATAATTATCTATATCCGGAAATAGAAATTAGATTTTGATGCATAAACCTTTATTAATTAAGATCTATTATGAAACACAGACTTTCTAATTTATCGAAAATCTATCGAGATGACATTTGTCGTAAGATGAATATTCTGCCGATAGTGTTATGTATGTTTTGTATGGGCAATGCATACTCGTTGATGGCCGCAACACCATCAGTTAGTGAAACTCTTCAGCAAAACAGGAAGATCAAGGGTAGAGTGGTGGATGTAAACAATGAACCTATGATTGGTGTAAGTGTGTTGGAAAAAGGGACAACCAACGGAGTTATCACTGATTTTGACGGAAACTTCACATTGGATGTCCGAGGAAATTCAGCTGTTCTCGTATGTTCTTATATCGGTTATATTACTGCTGAAATCCAGGTTGGAAACCAGACGGACATTCACGTACAAATGTCTGAGGATGTAAAAACAATAGACGAAGTCGTTGTCATTGGTTATGGTACCACAACTAAGAAGGAGTTGACAGGCTCTGTTACTTCTATTGGCAGGGATGATTTTAAAGCCGGTAATATAAGTAATCCTATCCAGCTGCTACAAGGGCAGATTGCAGGATTGAATATTGCTCGTCCGGATGGAGCGGATCCTACGGGGGGATTTGAAATTCAGCTACGTGGTTTGACTACGATGAAAGGAGGGTCGGGGCCGCTAATTGTGATTGACGGCGTTGAAGGTGGAAATCTTGCCAATTTGAATGCCAATGATATTGAATCCATTGATGTATTGAAAGATGGTTCGGCAGCTGCTATCTATGGTACCCGTGGTACCAACGGCGTTATTCTTGTCACTACCCGCAAAGGAAAGCCCGGACACTCTTTGATTGAGTTTTCCAGTTATTGGACTACTCAAAGTGTTACAAGAAAGCCGGAATTTCTTTCTGCTGATGAGTTCCGTTCTACTTTGAAGGAATATCTCCCCAATCAGGCTGCTACATTGGATTATGGAGCATCAACGGATTGGTTTGATGAGGTCACTCGTGACACTCCCCTTAGTCAGTATTATAGTCTTGCAGCATCAGGAGGCTCGGAAAAACTGACTTATCGTGGAAATATTTCCTGGCATGATGATAAAGGTATTGTGCGTAATTCGGGAAACAAACAATTAAGAATGCGTTTCAATGTGTCACAAACTGCTTTAAATGACCGGTTAAAGCTGGATTACAATATCTCTTATTCTACTGCCAAAAAGAATTTTTCAGGATATGAAGTGATGAAGCAGGCGGTAACACGCAATCCTACGGAACCGGTATATGATACAGAAGGGAGAACTCCGATTTCCGGCGGTTACTATTATAATGATGGTCCGTTTAAGTATTACAATCCGGTTGCCATGCAAAATGAATCGACTAATGAGACATTAGACCGTGAGTTCTCGGGAAGTGTACATGCGTCATTAAAGATTATTGATCCTTTGAAAATCAATGCTTTGGCTTCATTGGTAGAAACCAATACTCGGAATGGGTATTACCAGACCCAATATTATCCAATTGATTTCGGTACTAATGGCCGGGCTACCAGCACGAATTCTCTATCAAGCAGCAAGCAGTTTGAAGTGAATGCAGATTTTAACCACTCTTTTGGCGACCATAAAATTCAGGCTATTGCTGGTTATTCGTACTATGATTATTGGAATGAACGTTATTATGGTATGAATTATGGATATGATACTGATATTTTTTCATTCTATAATATGGGGGCAGGTTCTGCGTTGTCTGCAGGTAAAGCATCACTTACCAGTAATAAGCAGTCCAATAAACTAATTTCATTTTTCGGTCGTGTCATGTATAATTTCAGCGATAAATATTTGCTTTCTGCTTCTGTACGTTATGAAGGGTCAAGCCGTTTCGGGGCAAATAACAAGTGGGGTACCTTCCCGGCTGTCAGCTTGGGGTGGCGCATTACGCAAGAAGAGTTCATGAAAAAGTTCAGATGGCTGGATGACTTAAAATTGCGTGCTGGATTCGGTGTTACCGGTAATCAGGATATTGATAATTACCAGTCTTTGTCATTGCTTACATTCGGTTCTCGCTTTTTGTATGATGGAAAGTGGACTAGTACGGTTTACCCGAATAGTAATCCTAATCCAGACTTGAAATGGGAGAAAAAAGAGGAATTCAATGTGGGACTTGATTTTAGTGTGCTGAAGGGACGTTTGATAGGAACCATTGATTATTATGTACGTCATACAAAGGATTTGCTGAATTCATATACAGTTCCTGTTCCCCCCAATTTGTATGATACGATGTTCGCCAATGTAGGTCAGATAAATAATTCGGGTATTGAAATTTCGTTGGGCGCATCTCCGGTTGTGACTAAAGATTTTACTTGGAATCTGAACCTGACATTTGCTCGTAATACCAATAAACTGGCTAGTTTCTCCAATAATGAATATGCTATGGTACAGATGAATACCGGTTATTTCAGTGAAGACTTGAAGACGTATACACAACGTATTGTAGAAGATGAGCCTATCGGTAATTTCTATGGCCCTAAATGGTTGGGATTTGATGCAAACGGAGATAATATTTTTGAAGATTTGGATGATGACGGGAAATTATCGGATGGAGACAACCAGGTAATTGGTAACGCTTATCCTGATTTTACTTTCTCTATTCAGAATTCATTTTCTTATAAAAATTTTGATTTGAGTTTCTTATTCCGTGGCTCAGTAGGAAATGATGTATTGAATATGAGTCGGTTGTATTATGAAGGATTCAGCTATTTTGGTAGTAATAATATTCTGAAATCGACCTTAGACCATCCCGAATATAAAGGTGGAGCCATTTATTCTTCACGCTTTATTGAAGACGGTTCTTTTGTGAAGCTTGATAACCTTACGTTGGGATATAATGTGCCTTTGAAAGGTAAGGTTATTTCTAAGATGAGGATTTATGTGACCGGTCAGAATCTGCTGACTTTGACCAAATATAAAGGCATGGATCCAGAAGTTCATTTGGCAGGTTTGGAACCGGGTATCGAATGGTACACTTTTTATCCCCGGACTAAAACTTATCTGCTGGGCTTAAATATAACATTCTGATAATTGATGGATTAACCTGTTAAATTGTATCTCATGAAAAAAATAGTTATATCTGCTTTGTTGGCTGTATGTACCGGCAATTGTTTCCAGTCTTGTACCAATCTGGATGAAGACGTTTATTCATATATTCAAACTGATGATTTCTTTAAGAACGAGCAGGAGATGGTGATGAATATTGGACGGATTTATGATTATATGAAACAATATACTCATTATTTTAATATGTGGGGGGCACTGACTATCAGTGCTGATGAGGCCATTTGTCCGTTCCGCGAGGGCAATCTTTGGTGGGATAATGGCGTGTGGATTGATTTGCACTCCCATAACTTCCATTCGCATGTGAATAACAATGCTTGGGATTTTATTTTTGGAGGGGTGGCCTTATGCAATCAGATTCTTTACATGATTGAGGAATCTCCAGTGGATTTTGCTTCCAAACCCAATTTGATTGCCGAAGTAAAAGTAATGCGTGCGTGGTTCTATATGAATGGCATTGATTTATTCGGCAACATACCTTTTACTGATAATTTTAAAGATGAGGGATTACCACCACAAAAAGACCGCCAATTCTTGTTCCCGTGGATTGAAAAGGAACTGAAGGAAAACGTAGAAGCCCTTCCGGCTATACCGGCTACCAGTAACTATGGACGACCGACTCAGGCTATGGCATATACAGTATTAGCCAAGCTCTATATTAATGCGGAGGAATGGATTGGTAAAGAGATGTGGCAGGAAACAGTAGATGTTTGCGCGAAGGTAAGAAAACTGGGTATGACACTGGAGTCTGATTATTTTGCCAATTTCAAAGTTAATAACGAGAATTCAAAGGAGAACATTATGGTAGTGGTATATGATAATGTCCAAACTTCGGGTGATTGGACTTATAATTTCAAGCTACATCAGGAAACCTTGTATACTCTGAGCCAACAAACATTTGGTATTGTTGATTTTTGTTGGGATGGTTTTTGTGTCACTGAGTCATTGTATAATAGCTATGATGAGAATGATGTACGTAGAAAATCATGGTTGGCAGGCCCGCAATATGATAAAAGCGGTAATCCGCTGATGTATCGTGGCGAGCCGTTCAGTTATAACGTCAGTGTTACTTCTTTGTATGATCCACAGAATCCGGCTAAAACGGAAGATGGTGCACGTTGTGCAAAATATGAATATGAAGATGGTTTGCAGGGCTCTATGAGTAATGATTTTGTGATTTATCGTTATGCTGATGTGTTAATGATGGAAGGTGAGGCATTGGTACGTATGGGAAAAGCAACCGAAGCGCTTCCGTTATTTAATGAAGTAAGGCGGCGGGCAGGTGTAGCTGAATATACAGCAAGTCAATTGACCCTGGATGAAATCTTAGCAGAAAGAGGGCGTGAATTTGCATGGGAGGGATTGCGTAGGCAAGACCAGATTCGTTTCGGAACATGGGGAAAAGCCTGGGATTTTAAAGAACCCTCAGAGGATTACAAAAAACTGTTCCCGATACCGTATTGGGCGTTACTTTCTAATCCTACCCTACAACAAGAACCTGGATATACTAATTAAAAAAAATATATGATATGAAACAACAAAAAATATTGGTTGTGGGCAGTGCAAATACTGATATGGTGATTCAAACAGATCATCTTCCAGTATTAGGGGAAACAATTTTAGGTGGAACTTTTTTTATGAATCCGGGTGGAAAAGGGGCTAATCAGGCTGTTGCCATTGCTCGGTTGGGGGGAAAGATTACTTTCATATGCAAAACTGGTAGAGATGTTTTTGGTCATCAATCACATCAATTATTTGAGGATGAAGGGATTGATACTTCGTATATTTTCTCGGATTCCAAATATCCTTCCGGTATAGCTATGATTACGGTTGATCATAAAGCTGAAAATTGTATAACTGTCGCTCCCGGTGCCAATATGAATCTTACTCCTACTGACTTGGCAAAGGCCAGGTCTGCTATTGATGAGGCGGATATTATTCTGTTGCAATTGGAAATTCCGATGGAAACGGTTGAATATGTAGCCAAAGTTGCCAAAAAGCAGAATAAAAAAGTTATTTTAAATCCTGCTCCTGCCCAACCTTTGTCCGAAGAACTATTAAGTGCTCTTTATCTTATTACTCCTAATGAAACGGAAGCAGAACTTATTTGTGGACAGAAAATCACGGATATTGATTCGGTTACCAAGGCTGCTAATTTGATAAAAGCTAAAGGGGTGAAGAACGTAATAATTACGATGGGATCGAAAGGAGCGTTTGTTTGTACTGACACTATTTGTGAATTGGTTCCGTCCTATAAAGTGAAGGCTGTAGATACAACGGGGGCAGGCGATATTTTTAATGGAGCATTGGTGCTTGCTATTTCCGAAGGTCGTGATTGGATAGAGGCAACTCGCTTTGCTTGTAAGACATCGGCAATTGCCGTGACAAGAGTAGGTGCACAGTCATCAGCACCTTATAGAAATGAAGTGGATGTGTTTAACCCTGAAAAATGAAAAACAACATGAAAAAGAATGTACTATTATGCACTTGGTTATTTTTATCAGCATTGGCTGGTATGGCTTGTATAGATAAGCAAAACCGGGCGGTTCCTGTTGAAGTAACAATGACCAAGGCTAAGTTATTTGATAAGATTAAAGGAGGATGGGCTGGTCAAACAATAGGTTGCACGTATGGTGGTCCTACAGAGTTCAGATATCCGGGGACAATGATACAAGATTATATTCCTATCAATTGGCCGGATGGGTATATTAAATGGTATTATGAAAATGAACCGGGTTTGTATGATGATGTTTATATGGATCTGACCTTTGTGGATGTATTTGACCGTTTGGGATTGGATGCTCCGGTCGATTCATTTGCTGTGGCTTTTGCCAACGCAGGTTATGTGCTGTGGCATGCCAATCAGGCTGCACGTTACAATATTCTGAATGGTATTATGCCTCCCGAATCTGGTCATTGGAAGAATAATCCCCATGCTGACGATATTGACTATCAGATAGAAGCTGATTACGCAGGTTTGATGAGCCCCGGCATGCCCAATACAGCATCTGAAATTTCTGATAAAATAGGTCATATTATGAATTATGGCGATGGTTGGTATGGTGGTGTTTATGTGGGGGCTATGTATACACTGGCTTTTGTTTCCGATGATATAGAGTATATTGTAACTGAGGCTTTGAAAACAATTCCACAACAGAGTCTATATTATCAGTGTATTAATGATGTTATTCAATGGTATAGGCAATATCCTGATGACTGGAAGCAGACTTGGCTGGAATGTGAAAAGAAATATAGTGAAGACAAGGCTTGCCCTGAAGGCATCTTTGTTCCATTTAATATTGATGCCACGATTAATAGCGCTTATATTGTAATAGGTTTACTGTACGGGCAAGGTGATTTTGCCAAGACAATGGATATTGCTACCCGTTGCGGGCAGGATTCGGATTGTAATCCGGCATCAGCTGCAGGTATATTGGGAACTATGCTGGGATATAGTCATATTCCGGAATATTGGATGCCTAATCTGAAAGAGGTGGAAGATATGGATTTTGCATATACTACCATTTCATTAAATAAAGCTTATAAAATGAGTTTTGACCAGGCTTTACAGGTTATAGAACGTAATGGCGGCAAAGTAGAAGCGGAGAGCGTAACAATAAAAACTCAAGCTCCTACCGCAGTCCGTTACGAAAAATCATTTGAAGGACTTTATCCGGTTGAAGTGGTTGCTTATGGGCGTGGTCAGGGAAAGACTTTAAAAGAGGTTGGAGATCTCACTTTTGAGGGGACCGGACTGATTTTAGCTGGAAATGTCAGGGCGAAAGATGAGAGTTATGTGGCAGTGATAGAAGCTTTTGTTGACGATCAGTTGGTAGAAACTATAAAATTGCCTGCATCTTATCGGGTACGACGCCATGAGTTGTTCTGGATATATGGTTTGCCTAAAGGAAAACATACAGTTTCCTTTAAATGGTTGAATCCTGTCGAGGATGCGGATATACGTTGTAGTAAGACTATTATATTCTCGGATGCTCCACGCATAAACCAGCGTTAATTATTGAATCCATTAACCATTTAAGACACTAATCTTATGTTTATTATACAAGATTATTCCATAGCAATATTATTTTGCTTTGTGACAATGCTTTGTTGGGGATCTTGGGGAAATACTCAGAAACTGGCGGCAAAGACATGGCGTTATGAGTTCTTTTATTGGGACTATGTATTAGGATTGTTACTTTTTTCTATTATTTCAGCTTTTACTTTGGGAAGTATAGGTGAGGAAGGGCGTGGTTTTGTTGCAGACCTGACGCAAGCGGATACAGGCAATATCTTCAGCGCATTTTTGGGAGGAGTAATATTTAATGCCTCCAATATCCTTCTTTCTGCTGCTATTGCTCTTTGTGGCATGTCTGTAGCATTTCCGCTGGGAGTAGGATTGGCATTGGTGCTAGGGGTACTGATCAATTATTTTGGTGCAGCTAAAGGAGAGCCACTTTATATTTTTGTCGGTGTTTTATTGATTACTGTTGCCATTATACTAAACGGCTTTGCTTATAAGAAAGCACAGACAGGACAGAAAAATCTTACGACGAAAGGCATCTTTATATCCATAGCGGCAGGGGTGATAATGTCTTTTTTCTATCGTTTTGTGGCAGCTTCCATGGATCTGAGCAATTTTGCTTTGCCTGAAGTTGGGAAGTTGACCCCTTATACTGCTGTATTTGTTTTTGCGCTGGGAGTCTTTTTAAGTAATTTTATTTTCAATACTGTTGCTATGAAGCATCCGGTAGAAGGTAAACCGGTTTCTATGAAAGACTATTTCAAAGGGACAATGACTACGCATATGGTAGGCATACTAGGTGGTGTTGTTTGGTGTGTAGGACAGTCTTTCAGTATGATAGCCTCGGAAAAAGCTGGTGCGGCCATTTCTTATGGACTTGGACAAGGGGCAACTTTAGTTTCGGCCTTATGGGGAATTTTGATTTGGAGAGAATTTAAAGGTGCTCCAAAGGTTTCGAATCAATTGAATATTGCGATGTTTTTTCTATTTATTATAGGATTGGGATTTTTAATATATGCCGGAGCATAGGTTGGGTAAAATTTAGGTTAGGTTGTAAAATAGGTTGGTTGAAAGTAGGAGGGTGTTCAAATTGGGGATACCCTCCTTTACCGTTTCCCTTTATTTCTTTCCTGCCGGAGAAGCTTGTGTCATACGGATACTGCTTACCACACCTGCGGCAATGGCAAAGAATATGGCTAATAACAAACAAGCCTGCGCCCGATGTCCTTCGGCGAATATACGGAACAACAAAGCAACCAATGTGGTCCCCAAAGTCTGACCTAACAGACGCGCCGTACCTAGCATACCGCTGGCTCCACCGCTTCTATGAGTGGGTGCGGAAGAAACAATGGTTACATTATTGGGCGTCTGGAACAGCCCGAAGCCCATACCACAGAGTGCCATTCGCCAGATGATATTCCATTCTGCCGGATGGGTGGGAAGCAAATAGAGTGTGAATAGGCCGGTAGCGAAGATAGTCATGCCGATACCTCCTAGCAATCCGGGATGTACTTTCTCTACCAGTCTGCCTGCAAGTGGTGCGGTCAAGATGGTAGCCAATGGCCAGGGGGTAAGTAACAAACCGATCTCTACGGCGCTGTATCCCAATATATTCTGCATAAAAAAAGGTAAGGAAACCATAGCCAGCATCTGGGCGGTGAATGAAGTGATGGAAGTACCGATAGAAAGAGCGAAAATAGGAATCTTCAGCAAATCTACAGGCAGGATAGGGGTTGTTTCCTTCAGTTGGCGACGGATGAAATAAGTGCCGATTATGATTAACAATACCAATTGTATGGCAATGAATTTTCTGTTCTCAGCGTGTGCAAAACCTTCCAAGGTATAAATTAACAAGCCGAAAGTCAATGCGTTGGCTATTGCACTGATTCTATCAAACTTATGTTTTACATCTGAAGCCGGATTATGCGGTAATAACCGATGCCCGATTACTAATGCAGCCAATCCCAAAGGTATATTAATTACGAATAACCAATGCCAGCTTCCCAATGTCAGGATACTGCCTGCGATGGACGGGCCTGCAGCAGCCGAAACAGCTACCACCATGGCATTTACCCCCATTCCGCGTCCTAGTATCTGCGGCGGGTAAATTAAACGGATAAGGGCGGTATTGACACTCATCACACAGGCTGCACCGAAACCTTGAATGATACGGGAAACGGTCAGCATCCAGAAAGAGTCCGAGAGGGCGCAGGCCGCAGAGGCACCCACAAAAATGGAGATACCAGTCAGGAATATTCGTCTGTAACCATAAATATCACCTAATGAGGCAAATGATAGTAAGGTCATGGTAATCACCAATTGGTAGGCATTAATAATCCAGATGGCATTGGCGGGGGTGACATCGAAATCGTGTGCCAGCGTGGGTAATGCGATATTCATAATGGTTCCGTCCAGTACGGACATCATGATAGCCAGCAGTACGGCTACCACCGCAAAATATTGTTTAGGTATAAATGCGATCTTTTCTTTGCTCATGATGCAAAAATAACGGAAATCGGCCAGATTAGGTTTAATTTCTTCTAAATAATTACGATTCCAATGTTAAAGAACCGGGAATTTATAGAATGGTTAAGGAATAATGCTTATCTTTGCAGCCGTTAAAAACAGTGGAGAGATTTGAGTAGCTTGCAACCACAGAAAAAAATGCTAAAAAATACATTGACTTTCTTATTTACATCTATCTACTCTGATAACTTCCCAAGGTGGTTAACGAATTAACTTTTAATTTTTAATTCTTAATTTTCAAATTAGAATGGGATATTTATTCACATCCGAATCGGTGTCTGAAGGACACCCCGACAAAGTGGCCGATCAAATATCGGACGCTGTGCTTGACAAACTGTTGGCGTTTGACCCCAGTTCGAAAGTAGCTTGCGAAACCCTGGTGACTACCGGACAGGTGGTACTGGCTGGAGAAGTGAAAACCAAGGCGTATGTAGATTTGCAGCGCATTGCACGTGAAGTGATTAACCGTATCGGCTATACCAAGAGCGAATATATGTTCGAAGGAAACTCGTGCGGCGTATTCTCTGCCATTCACGAACAAAGTGCGGACATTAACCGTGGCGTGGAACGCGAGGACCCTATGAATCAAGGGGCAGGCGACCAGGGAATGATGTTTGGTTATGCTACCAATGAAACGGAAAATTATATGCCGCTGTCACTGGACTTGGCTCATAAACTGTTGATGGTATTGGCCGAAATCCGTCGTGAAGGGAAAGTGATGACTTATCTCCGTCCCGACGCCAAGAGCCAGGTTACTATTGAATACGATGATAACGGCAAACCGGTACGCATTGATACGATTGTGGTTTCTACCCAGCATGACGAGTTTGTAACTCCGGCTGATTCTTCCAAAGAAGCTCAGTTGAAGGCTGACGAAGAGATGTTGGCTAAGATTCGTCAGGATGTGATTGAAATCCTGATGCCACGTGTCATTGCCGAAATTCATAATGAAGAAGTATTGGCTTTGTTCAATGACCAGATAGTTTATCATGTGAACCCTACAGGTAAGTTTGTGATCGGCGGTCCTCATGGAGATACCGGTTTGACAGGCCGTAAGATTATTGTGGATACATACGGTGGAAAAGGTGCTCACGGTGGTGGGGCGTTCTCAGGAAAAGACCCCAGTAAGGTAGACCGCAGTGCTGCTTATGCAGCACGCCATATCGCAAAGAATATGGTTGCTGCCGGTGTTGCCGATGAAATGCTGGTGCAGGTGTCATACGCCATTGGTGTGGCCCGTCCTATCAATATCTATGTAAATACGTACGGCCGCAGCAATGTGAAACTGAGCGACGGAGAGATTGCTAAGAAAATAGACCAACTGTTCGATCTGCGTCCGAAAGCCATTGAAGAGCGTTTGAAACTGCGTAATCCTATTTATGAGGAAACAGCTTCTTACGGTCACATGGGACGTGAGCCGAAAGTAGTGACCAAGACATACGAATCCATGTATCATGAAGCAAAGACGCTGGAAGTGGAACTATTCACTTGGGAGAAGTTGGATTATGTGGATAAGATAAAGGAAGCGTTCGGTTTGTAAGAAACGGATTCGAATATGGTGATGTATACGGGCGAATTCAATTCGTTCCTGCGGCAATGAGCATCATTGACTGACAGGGGAGGATTGGATCCGCCCGAAAACATAAGGATTTATATGAATGATATAAAGAATGTATGTGTATATAGTGCCTCCAGCACAAAGATAGCAAAGGTGTATTTTGATGTAGCGGAAGAATTAGGACGTCTTTTGGCTGAAAAGAAGATCAATCTGATTAACGGGGCAGGCTGTATCGGCCTGATGGCGGCTACTTCAGATGCAACATTGGAGGTGGGCGGTACGGTGACAGGGGTAATCCCTCATTTTATGGTGGAGCAGGGATGGCACCATACAGGGCTGACCCGATTGATTGAGACAGAAACCATGCACGAGCGCAAACGGATGATGGCCGATTTGTCCGATGGCGTCATTGCATTGCCCGGAGGTTGCGGCACATTGGAGGAATTGCTTGAAATCATCACCTGGAAGCAGCTGGGACTTTACCTAAATCCGATAATCATCTTGAATATCAATGGATTCTATGACTCTTTGCTTGAAATGCTGCAAAGGGCGGTGGACGAAAATTTTATGCGTAAAGAGCATGTTGCGATCTGGAAGGTGGCTTCAACAGCCGAAGAAGCAATAAATTTGCTTTATACAACGCCTGTTTGGAGCAAAGAAATACGTAAATTTGCAGCGATATGAGTGAAACCTGCCATCCCGGAATAGCGTATATTCTCCAACTTTATACGGAAGAGCAGAGCCGTGTTGATACGGCTTTGACACACAACGTGTGTCATACGTCCAAGGAAGACGGGATGAGAGGAATGGAGTTGCCCTATCAACTGCGTTCGGACTGGATGGTGACCAGCGTGTTGTTTCTTTGTTTTATTCTGGTATCATACGTGCTGGCACATGGCAAGAAACACCTTGAACAGCAATTTAAGAATTTTGCTTTGTCTAAAGAGCGTGCCAGTTTGTTTGATGATACTACTGCATCTGATGTGCGTTATACATTGGTGCTGATATTGCAAACCTGTATATTATCCGGTTTTTGCGTGTACGATTATTTTTCTGATCACGACCTGCTCCTTTTCCGTACGGTTCCTCATTATTTATTGCTAAGTATTTACATTGGTTATATAGTTTTTTTCTTTGTCATCAAATGGATTCTTTATAGCTTTGTAAATTGGATTTTCTTTAACAAAACACGCAATATTATTTGGCTGGAATCTTACTTTAATGTTATAATTGGGGCCGGATTTTTACTTTTTCCAATTGTACTTTTGATTGTGTATTTCGATCTGTCACCACAAATTGCTCCTTATTTTATCGGTTTTGTTATAATAATTGCTAAAATTCTGCTGTTTTATAAGTGCTTTAGTAACTTTTTCAACAAATTTCATGGCGCTTTCCATTTAATTCTGTACTTTTGTGCCCTTGAAATACTCCCTGATTTTGTTCTGTGGAAAGGGATTATCTTAGCGAACAACATTTTGGTTTTAAATTTTTAGTACATTGAAAATAAAAAAAGTCCTCGTATCTCAGCCGAAGCCGACTTCTGAAAAGTCGCCATATTATGATATTGCTGAGAAGTACGGTGTGAAAATTGATTTCCGCCCGTTCATCAAAGTTGAGAGCTTGTCGGCCAAAGAGTTCAGACAGCAAAAAGTCTCTATTCTTGATCATACCGCTGTGATTTTTACATCGCGGCACGCTATTGACCATTTCTTCAATCTGTGTGCAGAATTGCGTGTTACTGTGCCCGAAACAATGAAATATTTCTGTACGTCCGAAACCATTGCTTTGTACATTCAGAAATATGTTCAGTATCGCAAGCGTAAAGTATTCTTCGGCGCGACCGGTAAATTCGCAGATTTGGTGCCTTCTATCGTAAAGCACAATACGGAAAAATATTTGGTGCCGATGTCTGATGTACACAATGATGAGATCAAAACTTTATTGGATAAAAATAAAATTCAGCATACGGAGGTAGTAATGTATCGTACGGTAAGTAATGATTTTACTCCCGAGGAAGAGTTCGATTACGATATGCTGTTGTTTTTCAGTCCTGCAGGAATCAATTCTTTGATGAAGAATTTTCCGGAGTTCGACCAAAAGGAAATTGCGATAGGGTGTTTTGGTCCTGCTACTGCTAAAGCGGTAAAGGATGCCGGATTGCGGTTGGATTTGGAAGCTCCTACTGTAGAGGCTCCGTCCATGACTGCGGCATTGGATATGTTTATCCGCGAGCGCAATAAGGATTAATTTTTAGTTTATATCCCAAAACCGGGGGTTTTGTATCAATAAAGTTGTAACTTTGTGATTCGAAACCCTCGGTTTCTTTATTTTAATAAAAGAAAGAAGATTATGGTAGAATATACACTCGGTAAAAAAGAGCGTTTGAATAGTAAGACATTGATTGAGCGTCTTTTTTTAGGTGGAAGCAAGTCTTTTCCGGCTTTTCCGCTACGTGTGGTGTATATGTCGGTAGAGCCTGTGGAGGAAGATATGGCGGCAGCTTCTATTCTGATTAGTGTGCCCAAGAAGCGGTTTAAACGTGCGGTAAAGCGTAATTTGGTGAAACGTCAGGTACGTGAGGCTTATCGGAAGAACAAGCATTTGTTGCTGGATGCGCTAGCTTCCCGGAACAAAAGACTGATTATCGCCTTTATATGGCTGGATAACCATATTCATTCTTCTGCAGAAGTGGAGGAGAAAGTGAAGAAGTTGCTGTTTCATATAGTGGAAAGATTGGAATGAAAAAGATACTTTCCTATCTGTTGCTGTTGCCCGTTTATTTCTATCGGGGGTACATTTCTCCGATGACTCCTCCTTCATGCCGTTTTGTACCTACCTGTTCGGAATACGCTATTGAGGCTATTAAAAAACACGGACCTTTTAAGGGATTATACCTGGCGGTTCGTCGGATATTGCGTTGTCATCCGTGGGGTGGGTCGGGCTATGATCCGGTTCCGTAAAATCTGTTGTTCCTATGTTGCTGGATATTCATACACATCATAAAGAGGGCATTCCGGGAGAAAATATTCTCAATGTAGAACCCGGACTATTTGAGCCTGCGGAAGGCTGCTACTATTCCATAGGTATTCATCCGTGGAAGGTTTTGGAAACTGAGCCGGAGGATTGGAAACGGCTGGAGGATGCGGCTGGCCATCCATCTGTTTTGGCAATAGGGGAGGCAGGTCTGGATAAGTTGGCTTCGGCTGATATCTTGCTGCAAAAAGAGGTGCTAATCCGACAAATTTTATTGAGTGAGTCAGTAGGAAAGCCGTTGGTGATTCATTGTGTGAAGGCGTTTAATGAGCTGATTGAGTTGAAAAAGCGGTATCGGCCGCAGATGCCCTGGGTGGTACACGGTTTCCGTAATAATTTGAATATTGCCTGTCGGCTGATGCAAGAAGACATTTATTTCTCCTTGGGGGAAAAGTATCAGCCTGATGTGCTGCAGAATGTGCCTTTAGAGCGTTTATTGGCCGAAACAGATGAAAGTCCGCTGGATATCCGCACGGTTATCGGGCAAATGGCAGAGGCGAAAGATGTGGCAGTCTCCTTGTTGTGTGATAGAATAAGTGAAAACACACGGAAAATCTTTTTTCAGCGATAAGAGTTGTTTCTTCAGATAAAGAGTCGTACTTTTGTGGCATTAAAGTATAAATCAAACATTTAAATAGATAATCATTCGATGAATTTTGTAGAAGAATTAACATGGCGTGGAATGGTGCACACGATGATGCCGGGCACCGAGGAGTTATTGGCTAAAGAACAAGTAACAGCTTATCTGGGTATTGATCCTACGGCTGATTCTTTGCATATCGGTCACCTGTGTGGTGTGATGATGCTGCGTCATTTCCAGCGTTGCGGTCACAAGCCGTTGGCATTGGTGGGCGGTGCGACCGGTATGATTGGTGACCCTTCCGGCAAATCGCAGGAACGTAATCTGCTGACTGAAGAAACATTGCGTCACAATGTGGCTTGTATCAAGAAACAGTTGGCTAAGTTCCTTGACTTTGAGAGCGATGCTCCTAACAAAGCCGAATTGGTGAACAATTACGACTGGATGAAGGACTTTACTTTCCTTGATTTCGCCCGTGAGATAGGTAAGCATATCACCGTAAATTATATGATGGCTAAGGATTCTGTACAGAAACGTTTGAACGGTGAGGCTCGTGACGGTTTGTCATTTACAGAATTTACTTACCAGCTGTTGCAGGGATACGATTTCTTGCATCTTTATGAAACAAAGGGCTGCAAACTTCAGATGGGTGGTTCGGACCAATGGGGTAATATTACTACCGGGGCCGAGCTGATTCGTCGTACCAATGGCGGTGAAGTGTTTGCATTGACTTGTCCGTTGATTACAAAAGCTGATGGTGGTAAGTTCGGTAAGACTGAATCTGGTAATATTTGGTTGGACCCCCGTTATACTTCTCCTTATAAGTTCTATCAGTTCTGGTTGAATGTAAGTGACGAGGATGCCGCACGTTATATAAAGATTTTCACGTCACTGAGTCAGGAAGAAGTGGAAGCATTGACAGCAGAACATGCTGAAGCTCCGCATCTGCGTGTATTGCAGAAGCGTCTGGCTAAGGAAGTGACTGTGATGGTTCATTCGGAAGAAGATTATAATGCGGCTGTTGAGGCATCAGGCATTCTGTTTGGTAACGCCACTTCCGAAGCATTGAAAAAACTGGATGAAGACACGTTGCTGGCAGTGTTCGAAGGTGTTCCTCAGTTTGAAGTGTCCAAGGATGTATTGGCCGAAGGGGTGAAAGCAGTAGACCTGTTTGTTGATAATGCCGCTGTTTTCGCTTCAAAAGGTGAAATGCGTAAGCTTGTACAGGGCGGTGGTGTTTCGTTGAATAAGGAGAAATTAAATGCCTTTGACCAGGTAATTACAACTGCTGATCTGCTGGACGAAAAATACCTGCTGGTTCAGCGCGGGAAGAAGAATTATTATTTGGTGATTGCCAAATAAGAAAAAAGAGAATTTCTTTTATAGATAAAAATAAAAGCCGGAAGGAGAAATGATAGGTTTTCTTCTTCCGGTTTTTTGTATCTTTTTTCTCCTTATTTCCCGTCTATCTCTTTCAACAACTCGTCTACCGCAGCTTTCAACTGGGTATCTTCACCTTTCACTACTGTTTCCGGTGAGTTAGCCACTTTGATATCCGGCTCCAGTTGTGAGTTTTCCAGATAGCTTCCATCCGGCAAGCGATAGCCGATAACAGGAATGCCGAATACCAGTGTCGGATCTTGCAATGTTTCCCAAGATACGCTGGTCATGGTTCCCGGTACAGGCATACCTACCAGTTTGCCTATTTTTTGATGGCTATATACCCATGGAGTGCCATGTGCGTTGCTGTAGTTAGCCTCGCACTGCACCATGATACTCGGTTTGTTCCAACGGCGGCTGGGCATATCGCAAGCTTCACGTCCACGAACTACTTGTGTAAAGTATTTCTTTCCGCTGAATAGAATCTCGATATCCTCGTGCAGGCGTCCTCCGCCATTGAAACGGGTATCGATGACGATACCTTCACGGTTATTGTACTTGCCCAGAATATCTGAATAAACGGAACGGAAGCTGTCATCTCCCATGGATTCAATGTGCACGTATCCCAAACGGCCGTTCGACCATTTGTCTACATCGGCTGCCCGTTGTTTTACCCAGCGTGCGTAAAGTAAGTCATTCAAAACGCCATTGCTGATAGGAACAACTACTTCTTCCCAACGTTCTTTGGTCTGCGGGTTATAAAGCGTAACCAGTGTTTTCTTTCTGGCTTTACCGTTCAACAGAACAGAGTAATCGCTTTCGGGAGTGATTTCCTGACCGTCGATCTTTTCAATGATATCTCCGGCTTTCACTTTGGAACGGGCGTGGTCGAAGGGGCCTTTTTCCACTACCTCAGAAATCAACAGACCTTTGCCATTATGATTCCAGTCATACAATAATCCTAAGGTAGCGGTGGCATCTCCTTTCAGGCGCGGACGGTAACGTCCTCCTGTGTGTGAAACGTTCAGTTCGCCCAGATATTCGCTCAACAACTCCGCAAAGTCATAATTATTATTGATATGCGGCAGGAACTTGCGATAGGCTTTGGTCATAGTATCCCAGTCTATTCCGTGCATGTTCAGGTTGTAGAAGCGTTTTTGTTCTTGTTTGTATACGTGGTTGAACATATAGTCACGTTCGGCTGCGAGGTCCATCTTCACGTGGGCTTGATAGCTGATGGGTTTCAAGCTTTCAGAATTAGTACCCATTTTCTGCATCGTGTTGCTACCTAGCAAGAATAAGTTCTTTCCATCCTTGTCCATTTCCATGTTGGCCCATCCGGCATCCATTTTATGGAGTAACTTGGTGTCTTTCTTGCGCAGATTCATTTTCCACAGGTCATAGCCGCCTTCGAAGGCAGAGAGGTAATATAAGGTTTCACCGTCTTTTGTGATAATGGCGCTCCCCAAATCGGAAGAGTTGGGAGTAAGGCGTACGATGCGGTCCTCGATGTTGTTCAGTTCCACCACGATGTCCTTTACTTTTTCCTCTTTCTTCTCTTCGGATTTTTCTTTGTTATCACCTTTCTTTTTACCGTTTTTCTTGGTTTCGGTTGTGTTCTTTTGTTCTTTTTCCAGTTCTTTTTGCAATTCGTAATCTTCTTTGCTCAGGCGGAACTTGTCATACGCATCTTGGTTCATAAATACCAGCATCACATCGTTTAGTGATCCCCATGAAGCATGGGCACGCATACCATAACGTTCGGTAATGAATAAAATGGCATTACCATCTAGTACCCAGCGGGGGGAGCCACTGGTATAGCCGCTATTGGTCAGATTGATAATTTTTCCTCCTTGTGCATTCACCATACCTATATCGGAATATGGATCATGCCGGTTTCCGATAAATTCCAATGTGAACCATTTGCCATCCGGTGACCATGAATAGTCAAAGCCACCGCCGGTGCTGAACCAGGTGGAGCCGTCAGTGACCTGACGTACCTTTTTGGTTTCCAGATTAAGCACCATCAACCGGTTACGGTCTTCTATAAAGGCTAGTTCCTTCCCGTCCGGCGAGAATTGCGGATAGGTACGTTCTGTCTTGTCCGAAGGCAGGAGTACTTCTTCTTCAATGGTAGTCGCATTGGGGAAGTTAGCTTCCTCCTTACGTGCAATCTTGGCCATGTAAAGTTCCCAGTTTCCGTTGCGTTCACTGGCGTACGCTAAAGTACGGTTGTCCGGTGAGAAAGTAAGTCCTGCTTCACGGGCAGGGGTATGTGTGATTTGCTTGGTAGTATTATAATCGGCAGAAGTGACGAATACTTCACCTCGTACAATGAAAGCAATTTGTTTGCCGTCCGGTGATACGGTAGCTGAGGTCGCTCCATTACTGAAATTCAGATCCGCTATTGTATTTTGGTCATCACGGGTGATATCGATCTTGACTTTCTGCGGTTTATCTCCTTGTTTTTGAGTGTATATTTCTCCATCATACGTATAACAGAGAGTGCCGTTGCTACCCATTGACAGGAAGCGGACCGGATGAGTCTTGAAGTTGGTGACCGTTTCCAATGATTGAGGACTACTTATTGGAAAGGAATATACGTTGAATGTACCGCCGTTTCGTTCGCTCAGGAAATAAACGGTTTGTCCGTCGGGTGCAAATACAGGGTTACGGTCTTCGCCTGCATGGGCGGTCAGGTTGGTATGCTTGCCGTTTTCCGAATTATATAACCATACGTCACGGGTGATGGACGAGGTGTGGTGTTTGCGCCATTCGTCTTCAAAACCTTTGCGGTCTTGGTAGAGAAATGTTTTTCCTGATTTGTCAAAGCAGACCATTTCTGCGGGAGTACCCAGCACCTGTTCGGTACGTCCGCCGGTTACAGGGACTTTGTATAGTTCTGTCATAGCTGAGGTAGGGAACAAGGCACTGTTGGCAGGGTCTTGGATGGAGGCCGAGAACAGGATATAGTTGCCGTCGGTGGTGAAGGTTGACGGTATTTCGGAAGCCGAATGGGTGGTAAGACGCCGGGCTGCTCCGCCATCGGCCGACATGACAAACAGGTCGAAATTACCATTGCGGTCACTGGCGAAGGCAATTTGTTTACTATCCGGTGACCAGATGGGGTTACACTCATATGAGGCTTGCGTAGTGAGTTGGGTGGCAGTTCCTCCGTTGGAGGGTACTTTATAGATATCTCCTTTATAACAGAATGCAATTTCCGTGCCGTCGGGGGAAATTTGCACGTCACGCAGCCATAAAGGTGTAGCTGCATAACTGCTTGCTGCAACAAGGCTTAAAGCAAGGCAAGTTAGAAGTTTTTTCATGTATTTATTTCTTTTAGTTTGTACGCAAAGTTAAGCATTTGCACTTTATTGCAAAAAAAAGTGCGAAAATATTTGGACTATATTGCAGGAAAAACGTATCTTTGCACCGCTTTCCAAGGAAAGCACATAATGATTGGACTATGGTGTAATGGTAGCACAACAGGTTTTGGTTCTGTTTGTCCAAGTTCGAATCTTGGTAGTCCAACAATTTTCAATCCGAAATGAAACAAAAGCCCGTTAAACATATAGTTTGACGGGTTTTTTTCGTATCCGGTCGTCACAGTTTTAAAAATAGCCCTATAATCAGGGCCCAATTGGATGCCAACAATTTGCTCTCATTGCTTTGGGTGACTTGTCTGAGTAAGAACAAAGATACAAAAATAAAAGTCTAAGTGTTTAAGATATTGTTTTTATAAAAAAGTTAGAGCCATTCTCCTTTTATACTACAGATTTATTTTTGAAATTTCTCCTGTTTCTGTTGTTTGATTCATATTTGCTTTTCTCTTCTATATTTAAAGAATGCGGTATCTGTCTATATTAAAGTAAAAATAAGAATGAATAGGGTACTGAATATCGGGAATATGACAAATAAAAATAGTTACAATATCTACATATCTCTTGGCAAGAGATCTATAAAGTATATTGCAAAAATACGTAAATTACTGGTAATAAGCAATAAAAAACAACGATAATTCTATATTAAAGAAATAAAAAGTTATGATAATCAAAGTTTATATATGTATTTGGTGAAGGATATTTATTTTATAACTATCTGTATTTCAGTGTATTAATCATGAAGAGTATATCTCTTGCCAAGAGATATATCGTAACGTAGCATGAATTGATATAAATTATAGATATAATGAAGTTAAAAAATTATGCAATCTTGCTTTCTTTCCTGCTTGGTGGAAGTGCATTTGTGAAGGCGCAGGATATCGCGTTGAAGAGCAATATCCTTTATGACGCCTCAGGCACTATCAATTTGGGTGCTGAGGTTGGTCTTGCCCCCAGATGGACGCTTGATGTATCAGGCAACTATAATGGGTGGGTCCGTTCGCATGGTCGTACGTGGAAACATTGGATGTTGCAACCTGAGGCACGTTATTGGTTCTGTGATCGTTTTACCGGTCATTTTGTGGGCGTTCATGCTCACGGTGGACAATACAATGTGGGTAACCTGAAGAATGACATTTCGTTTTTGGGTAGTGATTTGTCCAAACTTTCTGATCGTCGTTATCAAGGATGGTTTGTAGGTGCCGGTATTGCTTACGGTTATTCGTGGATTCTTTCCCGCTACTGGAACGTGGAGGCCGAAATCGGTGTGGGTTATGCCTATACCCGTTTCGATGCCTATCCCTGTGCCGATTGCGGCACCAAACTGATTGATGGCAAATCCCATCACTATGTAGGCCCTACAAAGGTCGCACTAAACCTGATCTACGTATTTTAAAAGATACTGCTTATGAAGAAATTACTATGTATACTTCTTTTGTTATTTTGCATAATAGGAATAAACAGCCAGACTATTCTGACGTTGGGACGTGTAAAAGTAGACGGTCTGAATATTGCTCGTAGCGGTGAGAATCTGCTTGTGTCAATGAATATTGATGTGGCAGGTATTGATATGCCGTCTTCCCGTGAAGTATCTTTTGCTCCTGTGCTCCGTGCGGAGAATAATGAATTGTTTCTTTCTCCTGTAGTGCTGGCAGGTCGTAACCGTTATTATTTCCATTTACGCAATGATGCTGCTCCAGGTGTGGGTATTTCACTGTTTCGTGCCGGTCATGACCGGGTAATTCATTATAGCGCCATGGTGCCATATGCTGAATGGATGGCCGACGCTACTCTTGAGCTTGGCGATGAGGTGTGTGGTTGTTTGTGCGAGGTACTTTTGTCCGACCGTTCGCCGTTGACTACGCTGGATTTTCACCCGAAGATTTTCTCTCCGATCTTTGTTTATTGTGTTCCGAAAGCAGAGGAGCTGAAAACTCGTGAACTGAAAGGTTCCGCTTATATTGATTTTCCAGTGAACCGCACGGAAATTTACGAGGATTACCGTCGTAATCCGATAGAACTTGCTAAGATCCGTGCCACGATAGACACCGTGCGCAATGATGCTGATACCCGCATCACTTCTATCCGCATTAAGGGCTATGCTTCTCCTGAGGGTAGTTATGCCAATAACACCCGCCTTGCCCAAGGACGTACGGAAACATTGAAGGATTATGTACAGCGTTTGTATAATTTCCCGTCTGGTGTCATGGCTACAGACTACGAGCCTGAGGACTGGGCAGGACTGGAGCGTTATTTGAAAACTTGTACACTTCCGGATCGTTATGGCATTTTGGAGTTGGTGCACAGCGGTGGTGATCCGGATGCACGTGAACAGAAAATCAAGGCGCGTTATCCCCGGGACTATCAGTTTCTGCTTCGTGAGGTCTATCCCGGTCTTCGTCACTCGGACTATACGGTGGAATATGTAGTCCGTGCTTATACTGATATAGAAGAGGCGCGTCGCATTTGGCGTACTGCCCCGGGTAAGTTGAGTTTGAATGAATTTTATCGTGTGGCGGAGAGCTATCCGGCAGGCAGTGACGAGTATAATGAGGTGTTCGAAACCATGGTTCGTCTCTATCCTGATGATGCTACGGCAAATCTGAACGCTTCCAATGTGGCGATGTCTCGCGGTGATCTTGTTTCGGCGCGTAAGTATGTGGCAAAGGCAGGCGGCACGCCTGAGGCGGTATATGCGCGCGGTGTACTTGCCGGACTGGACAAAGACTATGTACAGGCACGCCGCTTGTTGTCGCAGGCACAAAGCATGGGTGTGAAAGAGGCTGCCGATGCACTGGAACAGATTAACAAAATTGATAAGAAGTAATAATAAGAAAATAAGGAATCAATATGAAAAAGTTTAGTAAGATTTTGATGTCCGGGCTTGCAGCATTGTGTTTGTGGGCATGCTCAGATGAGGCAAATGTGTCTCAGCCGGCCAATGCTGAGAATGATGTATATGTGGAATTCGGGGTGCAACTGATGCAGGGAAGCAGTTCAAGGAGCACGACAACAGATGGCGAGGATGGAAACGGAAGCAATTCTACTGGCGGTGCTGAAGTGGGCAAGAATTATGAGAATAGTGTCAAGGAGATATTGTTGGTGCTGACAAAGGCTGACGGATCTCTCATTGTCAGTCAACGTCTGGATGTGGAACCTAAAGAGGATGGAAAATACCCCAGACTTGTGACAACTTTGGACAGAAGTGCATTGGAGACATACAAAACAGGAGAGATTTACGCTTATGCTTTCTGTAATCCCATTTCTTCTATCAATATCAATGATCTGACCCATAGTATTCATACGCTGTCGGATGAACCTGAATTATTAACAGACAACGATGAAATCTGGAAAAAAGACGCTTTCCTGATGTCTAACCACAATTTGGTGAAAGTGGCAAATTCTACCCCGAATACGATTTGGAACTGGGAACAATATACTGAGTCCAATCGTCTTTCTCTGGGTACCATCTCGGTGGAACGTGCTTGCGCACGTTTTGATTTCAAAGCGAGCAGCTATCCCACTACAGAGGCTACTAACACTTATGTGCTGGAGAGCACCAATGGCGTCAAAGTCCTGCTGACTGATATGGTAATGGTCAATATCAGCAAGAGTTTCTATCATCTGCGCCGGGTGTCTGCTAACGGACTTGCGGATGATATAGACTTGTGTGGACAGGAAACTTCAAACAACTATGTGGTGGACACGGATGCAAGGGAAAAGAACGGTAATGTCGGAGAAACTTATAAAGGTAACTATTTTTATAATAACTTTTTTGCTAGATCGGCAGCTGAATGGGAAAATAAATTCACAAAGATATCTTCTTTGACCGAAGAAGACAATGACGAATCTTGGAACACAGGCAATCGCAACGGATACAAAATTTGGCGTTATGCAACCGAGAATACCATCCCTGCTCCTAACAGTAATCAGAAAAACGGTATCTCTACCGGTGTGATTTTCAAGGGAAAACTACAATTTAACAAGTCAACTTATGGCGTAACCGGTGATCAGCCCATTTTTGTATATAACAATGTGTTGTATGGTACTTGGGAGAAAGTGAAAGATGTGGCTAATGCTGCCAACGCAGATGAGAGCCTGAGAGCCGCTTATGCCCAAATAGGGGAAACACCCGCTGCCGATGCTGAATTTGGCAAAGCAGGATTCACTGTTTTACGCCCGAACGGAAGCGGTGACTATGAAATGTATTATTGCTATTGGAACCGTCATAATGACAATAATGATCCTAACCTGATGGGACCGATGGAGTTCGCTGTGGTGCGCAACAATGTGTACAAACTGATGGTGAACAAAATTAACGGCTATGGCCATCCTACCTCGCCGGGTCCTAAAGATGATCCCGATCCGTTCGATCCGAACAATCCGGATGAACGAAATGACCTCTACATCGAAGTAACCGTAGAAGTGCGTCCTTGGGTGGTCCGCATAAATGACATAGAGTTCTAAATAAGTACTTATTATACCCTATTAAACAATGAATAAGACAACAAGATTCATACATACATTAAGATTGCCGGGCATGGTGCTTTGCACCGTGCTGGCGGTAGCTGCATTGTTGTCCTCCTGCCATGGCATATACAATGATCTGGAACCCTGCTCGCAAGGTGTCCGTTTGCGTTTTGTCTATGACTATAATATGGAGTATGCCAATGCATTCCATTCGCAGGTGGACTGTCTGGCTCTGTTGGTCTATGACGAACAGGGCAACTACCTGGTTACTTATATCGGTACAGGTGACGAACTGAAAGATGAGAATTACCGCATGACCCTCGATTTGGAGAAAGGTAGTTATCATTTCATTGCATACGGCGGGCTGACTTGTCCGAAAACCTCTTTTTCGTTCAAGGCGGTTCCCGGCATCGGTTCAATCATGCAGGATTTGCGTGTAGAGATGCATAATGCCGGACGTGTTTCGGAAACCGATCTGCATCCCTTGTTCCACGGCTCGCTGGACATGAGTGTGGACAATGGCGCTTACGAGGAAGCGACTGTGTACCTGATGAAGAACACCAACAACATCCGTGTGGTGCTTCAGCAGATGAACGGCGGCGAGGTGGACGACAAGAACTTTACTTTCCGTATTACGGATGACAACACCTTGTTTGCTCCCGATAACAGTCTGATAAGCAATGGCGGACAAGTCTATGCTCCATGGACACAAGGGCAACGTACAGTGGGAGTGACAGAAGAAGGTGATGAAACAGTGACAGTGGCATACGCCGAGTTTTCTACCTCGCGACTGGTTGCCGGCAATCATACGCGCCTGACCATCACCCGTAATAGTGACAATGCGCAGGTACTGAACATTCCGCTGAACGAGTATCTGCTGCTACTGAAGAGTGATCACTTCGACAAAATGGGTGATCAGGAATTCCTGGACCGTGAAAATAACTGGTCATTGATATTTTTCTTGGATAATAATCACAATTGGATACGTACCCATATTGTTGTCAATGACTGGATAGTAAGAATTAATGATGCAGAATTATGAGAATAAAGGATTGGGGATATACCGTGGTCGTGCTGGGCGTCTGCTTCCTCCTGATGTGCGGATGTGACAGCAGAAGTGATGAGGGGCTTTCGTTATCTAACGGGCCTGATGCGGTCTATCTGGATATCAATGTCGCCCTGAGAGATGCTTCCGCATCCGGACGTTCTGTTTCCGGACGTGCGGAGGAAGAAATGTATGGTGAGGTGACGGAAGCCGAGAAGATGCATACGCTGCGTGTCATTCTGGTTCGTCCGGATGGCAGGGTGGAACATAATGTCTATCTTGATTTGAAGAATGCTTCTGTGAGCGACCGGTATGGAAAAATCCGCCTGAAGGTGCAGGGCAATGAGGAAAAGACTATTTACCTGCTGGGTAACGAGGGGAGTGCTTCGGTGGAACTTCCCGCTGTGGAGGGTGAGGTGTCTCGGGTATCCAAAGCTTGGGGCGACTTTAAACCCGGAGACAAATTTCTTGCCAAGGAGCAGATGGCAGGGCTTGTGTTGTCGTTTGACAATGTGGGGGCTTTCGATAAAACTCACCCGCTACCTATGAGCGAATGTCATACGGTGATGCTGGATGACGAAGGTCTGGAACCTGACAATGGGGAGCAGGGACAGACCGGTGAAGAGGGTGAGAAAGTGGTACTGAAAAAGAAGGAGATCACATTGAAACTTACCCGTGCTGCCGTAAAATTCACGTATGAGATAACGAACAAGAGTAGCCGGGATTACTGGTTGAGTGTAATCAGAATAGATAAGTCGGCTTCCCATGAATATCTTCTGCCTAATGGTATGACGTACGATGATGCGGAAAATGTGACTGATTTCCAAGTACCGGCAGCTAAATATACACCGTTTAATCAGCTATACAAGGAGAATAAGAAATTGACAGCAAAATCAACGGAGCCGGTCAAACTACCTTCATTCTACCTGTCGGAAGGAAAGTATGAGAATGCCAATGACACATATTCAGATAATACGAATGGCAATAATTATAAGACTTCCTACAAGACCGCTATTACGCTGGATACAAAGGATAATAGTGGTGAGGTGTTAGGCGACAGGGCCGGAAACACTTCCTTCGGGGAGTTCACCTTGGAAAGTTTCTTTCCGAATCTTTCTGCTTTGCCTCGCAATACCCATGTGGTGGTGCGCATCACCATCAATGATGCGAATGACATATCATGGCAGGTGGATTTGCGTCCATACGGCGAAGTGGTACTTGAACCTGAATTTGGAATATAATGAAAATAAGGAGAAGAGAATGATGAAAAATAAAGCGATGCGTTGTGTTTGGTTGGTATGCGGTCTGTTGATGCTTGCCGTTACCTCGTGCAAGGACGATCTGCTGTACACGGACGGGGAACCTATTCCCGAAGGAGAAACCACAATAATAGCACAGGTGGACTTCCGGCCACTGGTGGAGGGGCTTGCGGGCAAATCGCGTACGGCGGGTGATGCTATCAAGTCCATTCAGGATTTGTGTGTGTTGTTGTATGACACGGAAGGAAATTTTGTAGAGGGACATTCGTTGGAATCGATAAGCAATGCAAACCCGACTGATGGACAGTTTTATGTGAATGAGGTAACACGCAAGGATGGGGATGCACCTGATGGTGGCACTATAGCCGAAACGAAAACCCCACAAGCGAATCTCAAATTGACCATTCCTTACGGACGTTATTACATCTATGCGGTAGCCAATATGGGAGAGGACTTTAAGAAGGCGGTTCAGGCGCATGGGAAGGAAAATGGTGCTGCAGAGGAGGTTGCAAAGTATAAGACAGCTATTGCAACGAAAGAAGGATTAAAAAGCATTTCTCTTACTTGGGATGTTGCTGATGTGGCTAAGAACAGTCAGATGTTCGGTCATTTCACCATAGTGGGGCAAGAGAATAACAGTGAATTGATCACTATCAATAAAAAGGGCATGAAGTTGCATTCCTGGATACGCCGTGCAGCTTCCAAGGTAACGATTGCATACGATGGCAGTAAACTGGAAGAGGGTGTTTTCATTTATTTGAAATCGGTGACCATAAAGGACATCCCGCAGAATTGTTGTCTGGGACAGGATAATCCTGCAGTTCCGGAAAACTATCAACCGAAGGATAGGGACGAAGGAGTAAAGCTTGATTTGATAAAAAATGGTGAAACCATAAAATATTATGAAGGTGACACCGAGCCGACTATAAGTGATTTTAAGGAAACATACGAAGCCCGTATTACGAAGGGGAAACCTCTATTCGGCAGTAAAGAACAGGGTGAAAACGCATATCATCCCAAAAAGTTGGCGGATGTGCATACCGAAATTACCAACGCTCTTTATTTTTATGAGAATATGCAGGGTAAGGGTAAAGAAGGTACTCCTAGTGATAAACGTCAGGTGGTTGCAAATACCCTTAATAAGACCGAACCGACCTATCCTAACGGAGGTCAAGAGAACAATGAAGCATGGAAAGATGCCAAGCCATACGGAACCTATATAGAAGTGGATGCTTTTTATGTTTCTATCAATGATAAGAAAGTGGGTAGAGGTCCTATCAAGTACCGCTTTATGTTAGGAAAAGATGTGATAACCGATTATAATGCGGAGCGTAACCATCACTACAAACTGACTTTGAAGTTCAAGGGATATGCCAATGATGCAGACTGGCATATAGAGTATGAAGAACCGGAGCCGGGTATCGAGGTTCCGAATCCTTATTATATCTCTTATCTTTATAACCGTACGATGAATCTTCCGGTAAAGATTAATACGGGAGGAGGTACACTTACGTCTTTAAAAGCTGAGATTCTCACGAATAATTGGGCACCGTATGGAACACTTCCTTTGGCGAAAGGTGGGTTGGATTATGCCAGACAATATGATTATGCTGAAAATCCAAGTAACTCATCGCTAAATCAACCATGGAATGGATTTCTTTCACTTCGTAAAACTGCTGCCAGAGTTCTAGCTTGTAATCAAGAAGGGAATGCTAAGGATCAGGTACCCTCCGGTCTACCAGAAGGAGCAATGGTAAATATCAGTAGCAATAAGGACTATTATGAGACAACAAATAAAGGAGTTCGTAAATATGTAGTGGGAAATGGAACACATGAGGAAGCAGACGGTAATTACAGTATAACTGAAAATGACGATCATTTACTTGCTTCTATTCCTTTATATACTCGCGCCAAACAGATGCATATTAAAACGGGTTATACAGGAAATAATCCGTATGTGGCTTATCAGCGGCATGCAAAAGTTAAAATTACCGCTACGGTAAAAGTGTCAGACATAGAACATACACTTGAAGAAACTGTCGATATATATCAAGTACGAAGACTTGTGAATCCCAAAGGCATTTATAGAAGCAATAACAAAAATGAGCCTTTTCATGTAACTTTATTGCGATTGCCAAGGGAAAATGCAACAGAGTTTATTCCTTTTTCATCCGAAGGACCTTGGAAAGCGTATGTTGTAAATGCACAAACAGAGGCTGATAGAGGAGATCCCCCTTATACAGATCCTAATCGTGGATTTATCAGTCTTTCTGTTTCAGATACAGAAAATACAAGTCAGGATGAAAAGGGGGTTATACATGGTGTTACTGGTTCGGATATTAAATTTGATATTAATTTTAATGGAACAATAGCAGCGGATGCCCCCAATAGGAATGCGATAGTGCGTGTGGAATATCATAATTACACCTGCGAACATCTTATTTTCGTGCACCAAGGAAACCGGCCGCAGAAGTTGTTATCCGACAAGCCGGCATGGCATGTGTCGAATCTGGTCAGCAAGAATAGGGAAGCTTCTAATCCGTTGGATGAAGGCTCTTTGTTTAAATATAAAAATCTTGATCAGCCTATTGCTGCAAAGAATCAGTATTCCAGTAAGATTCCAATGATAGATGTAACCTCCAAGGATTTCCCTGATCCTGTATCAAATCAGAATAGGTATGAATTGGTAGGTGGTGAAATCAAGAAGTGGATGGAGATAACAAATCAGCCTGCAAATAATAAAGAGGCTTCTTGGGGGCTTGACTTGACGAGTACTCGTATTGCTCAAATAGAGGATTATGAGGCATTGTTTGAAAACGAAATGATTGCGCAAGGTTATGGTGTGCTTTATGGGGATGAATCTACGGAACCCAAAACAAACATTGTGGATGCATACGGATATCAAGAAGATCAAGCATATTACTTCGGTGGAAGTGCTATAAAAGACCGTGGAATACGTGGATGCTTTGTTTATAATAGAAATACGGGTAATCATATCTTTCTTCCGGTGGGGGCTTCCGGATATGGTCATAGAAAAGCTAAAGAAGGAAATGGAGTTCTGCGTTATTCTTGCGGGCAAACTCAGATATTCCCAACGAATCCTAATGGATTCTATACTGATGCATCTACCGCTCCGTTATTTTATGACCTCTATATGCGGCCCGGTGCTATTTATTGGACAGAGGATGTTACTGGAACAGGAACATGGGGAACGACTGTAGGTTGGGATATTAATTATTTTACATTTGACTTTAACAGAATATATGAGGCTAATGTGTTTAATGGAAATAACAGTGACGCCTGCTTCATCCGTTGCGTAGAAGATCCAAATTAGTTTCTTTTTAGGCAAATATAAACAGAACAATCGATCCAAAGTTGCTGGAACTTGGATTCGATTGTCCTGTATGTTGTTCATGTACGTGCGTGAATGTTTGCAAATATTTCTGGTGACGCTCTTCTCTTAAAGTTTCATTTTCTGCTGCCACTGCTACCACCCTATGTGTAGGGTGTTCTTGAAAACTACCGGGATTAACGATGCAGCACATTTACAATTTCCACCACATACATCTTGTGAAAACCACCGTGCGATTCCCCGTACCATCGGTCTGTAATGCTCTTGTCGATAAAGTTTCTGGGCTTGATCAGGTCGGCATACAATTTCTTGCATTCAAAAGTCAGCCGCGCCTGCTCAAAAATAATGCTCCCGTTCTCGGTGAACAAGGGAGATAGTCCTGTCGCTTTTACTTTATCCATGTCACGTCCCGATTTGGAACCGCATATTTTATGCACTTCTTTATGCTCTTCACCTAGAAAAGAGAGAGTGAGATAGTCATTCTGCTCTATAAAGTCGAATGTATAACGCTCGGGGCGGATAAAGATAAAGGCTACCGGACGGTTCCATAGAAATCCTGTACCTCCCCAGTTTGCCGTCATAGTGTTGAATTTGTCTTTGGTACCGGCAGTTACCAACATCCATTCCTTGCTGATTGTTTCGAACAGATTGTCAGTCAGTTCGTTTACTTTTATTTCTTTCATTGTTTCCGTATTTTTAGCTAGTACAAAGATATAATTTTTTCTTTTACTGTTTCAGATTAAATTTGCTAATTATTATCTTTGCGAGAAATATTAATTTAAAAAAAGAAAGGACGATACAGTGGTAAATGATGTAGTTTTAACCCCGATGATGAAGCAGTTTTTTGAGTTGAAGGCAAAGCATCCCGATGCGATTATGCTATTCAGGTGCGGGGATTTTTATGAAACTTATTCAGAAGACGCTATTGTTGCCTCAGAGATTTTGGGTATTACGCTGACCAAGCGGGCCAATGGACAGGCAAAGAGCGTAGAAATGGCCGGCTTTCCTTTCCATGCATTGGACACGTATTTGCCCAAGCTGGTACGTGCCGGCAAGCGGGTGGCCATTTGTGACCAATTGGAAGATCCCAAGATGACTAAGAAATTGGTGAAGCGCGGTATCACCGAATTGGTGACCCCGGGTGTAGCCATCAATGACAATGTTCTTTCTTACAAAGAAAATAATTTTCTGGCTGCCGTTCATTTTGGGAAAGCTAGTTGTGGTGTGGCCTTCCTTGATATCTCTACCGGTGAATTCCTTACCGCAGAGGGGCCTTTTGACTATATAGACAAGTTATTAAATAATTTCGCCCCCAAAGAGGTGCTTTTCGAACGTGGTAAACGGGGGATGTTTGAAGGAAATTTCGGAAGCAAGTTTTTTACTTTTGAGTTGGATGACTGGGTGTTTAATGAAAGTTCTTCGCGCGAGAAGCTGTTGAAGCACTTTGAGACCAAGAACTTAAAAGGTTTCGGGGTGGAGCATCTTAAGAATGGTATTGTAGCTTCGGGCGCTATTTTGCAATACCTCAATATGACGCAGCATTATCAGATCGGTCATATTACTTCTCTTTCTCGTATAGAGGAAGACCGTTATGTGCGTCTGGATAAGTTCACGGTACGGAGCTTGGAACTCATAGGTAGCATGAATGAGGGCGGAACCAGTCTGCTGGATGTGATCGACCGCACTATCAGTCCTATGGGAGCCCGTCTGCTAAAACGCTGGGTAGTCTTTCCGTTGAAAGATGAGAAGCCTGTCAATGAGCGTCTGGATGTAGTGGAATACTTCTTCCGCGAGCCGGATTTCAAAGAGTTCATAGAAGAGAAACTACATCTGATAGGAGATTTGGAACGTATTGTTTCGAAAGCTGCCGTAGGACGAATCTCTCCACGCGAGGTGGTGCAACTTAAAGTAGCTTTGCAAGCCATCGAGCCGATTAAGAATGCCTGTTTGAATGCGGATAACGGGAGTCTCCGCCGTATTGGGGAACAACTGAATTTATGTCTGTCTATCCGTGAAAAGATAGCGAAAGAGGTTAAGAATGATCCTCCTTTGCTGGTGAATAAAGGTGGTGTGATAGCAGACGGGGTGAATGCAGAACTGGATGAACTACGGCAGATAGCTTTTTCCGGCAAGGATTATCTGCTTAAAGTACAGCAACGTGAAAGTGAGCTGACCGGCATTCCCAGCTTGAAAATTGCTTATAACAATGTGTTTGGTTACTATATTGAGGTGCGTAACACGCATAAGGACAAGGTACCTGCCGACTGGATCCGTAAACAGACACTGGTGAATGCGGAACGCTATATTACTCAGGAACTGAAAGAATACGAAGAAAAGATCTTGGGTGCCGAAGATAAGATTTTAGTACTTGAAACAAAGCTCTATAACGAATTGGTGATCGCTTTGGCAGAGTTTATTCCCGCCATTCAGATTAATGCCAATCAGATTGCCCGTTTGGACTGCCTGCTGGCTTTTGCGAATGTGGCGAGAGAGAACAATTATATCCGTCCTGTTGTGGAGGACAGTGAGGTGATTGACATCAGGCAAGGCCGTCATCCTGTCATCGAGAAGCAGCTTCCGGTAGGGGAGAAGTATATTGCCAATGATGTCTTTCTGGACTCGGAAACCCAGCAAATCATTATCATTACCGGTCCCAATATGGCGGGTAAGTCGGCTTTGCTACGCCAGACTGCGCTGATTACCTTGTTGGCGCAGATGGGTAGTTTTGTTCCTGCCGAAAGTGCGCGGATCGGTATGGTGGATAAAATATTCACCCGTGTGGGAGCCAGCGATAATATTTCTGTGGGCGAATCTACCTTTATGGTTGAAATGAATGAGGCGGCAAATATTTTGAACAACCTTTCTAGCCGCAGTTTGGTGCTGTTTGATGAGTTGGGGCGCGGAACCTCCACTTATGATGGTATTTCCATTGCTTGGGCTATTGTGGAGCATATTCACGAGCATCCTAAAGCCAAGGCACGTACACTGTTTGCCACTCATTATCATGAGTTGAACGAGATGGAGAAATCTTTCAAGCGCATCAAGAATTATAATGTATCTGTGAAGGAGATAGATAATAAAGTGATTTTTCTGCGCAAACTGGAACGTGGCGGCAGCGAACATTCTTTCGGTATTCATGTGGCAAAGATGGCAGGTATGCCGAAAAGTATTGTGAAGCGTGCCAATGATATTCTGCATCAACTGGAAACGGACAACCGCCAGCAGGGCATTGCCAAGCCTACGGCTGAGATAGCGTCCGGCCGGAGCGGAATGCAGCTCAGCTTCTTCCAGTTGGATGATCCGGTATTGGGTCAGATACGGGATGAGATTCTGAATTTGGATGTCAATAATCTGACCCCTCTTGAAGCATTGAATAAGCTGAATGATATCAAGAAGATAGTAAAAGGCAAATAAATGCCTTCATTTTTCATTAACCATTAATTACTAACCATTAATCATTATCATGAAACACCTACTAACCTTATGGATGTTGGCCTTGTGTCTATGTGTTTCGGCCAAGGAAACATGTCCGAAAGTAATTCCCGCCCTGCAAGAGTGGAAGGGGGGAAGTGGAAAACTCGTATTGCCTGCTGAAGGCAGTATTGTTGTAGCTCCTGCCGATGAGGCGGCACTGAAAAGTGTGGCGACTGTGCTGGCACAGGACTTGAAAGACCTGTTGGATTGGAACTACACCATTAGGACCGGGAAACCGGGAAAGAATGATATTTATCTTTCATTGATGAAACCCGACAAACAATTGGGAGAGGAAGGGTATGTGCTGACTGCTGGACGCTATGCCGGTATCGAAGCGCCGGCTCGTCAGGGAGCCTTTTGGGGAACCCGGAGTTTGTTGCAGATTCTTTATAATGAAAAAGGACAGTTGCCCAAAGGAGTTGCCCGTGACTGGCCGCAATATCCCAGTCGTGGCTTCATGCTGGATGTGGGCCGCAAGTTCTTCACAATGGATTTCCTGCGGCAATATGTCAAAATACTATCGTTCTATAAACTGAATGAATTTCAGATCCATCTCAATGACAATGGTTTTGTACAGTTCTTTGATAACGACTGGAACAAGACCTACGCTGCTTTCCGCCTGGAGAGTGAACGTTTTCCGGGGCTGACCGCCAAGGATGGTTCTTATACCAAGAAAGAATTCACCGACCTGCAACGTCTGGGCATGGAATATGGTGTGAATGTGATTCCGGAGATTGATATTCCGGCTCATTCATTGGCCTTTACACATTATAAACCCGAGATAGGCAGTGATAAATATGGAATGGATCATTTGGATTTATACAAGGAGGAAACCTATCGTTTTGTAGATTCTTTGCTGGATGAGTATCTTTCTGGCGAGAAACCGGTTTTCATAGGTCCCGATGTACATATCGGTACAGACGAGTACAATGCCAAGGAAGCTGAAAAATTCCGCTATTTTACAGACCGGTATCTGAAGTATATAGAGAAATACGGGAAGAATGTCCGTATGTGGGGAGCACTGCGCTGGTTGAAAGGAAACACTCCGGTGAAAGCAGATAATGTGACTATCAATGCCTGGTCATACGACTGGATTGATCCTAATGCTTCTTTGAAAGACGGATATAAGATTATCAATACGTGTGATGCTTATCTTTATATTGTTCCGGCTGCCGGATATTATCGTGATTTCCTGGACACGAAATGGCTGTATGAGCAATGGCGTGTGGGTAAAGTGAATCCTAAGGAAGAGTTGCCTGAAGGAACTCCGGGACTGTTGGGAGGTATGTTTGCCGTATGGAATGACCATTGTGGCAACGGTGTGTCACAACAGGATGTGCATTTCCGTACATTCCCAGCCGCCCAGGTACTGGCCGAGAAAATGTGGAGAGGTAAGAATGAAATGGTTTCTTACGAAGAATTTGAGAAATTGTGCAAACAGATGCCTGAAGCTCCCGGTATCAACCTGCTGGGGCGTGTGCAGGGTGAGGTAGTCTTTCCGGGGCAGAATGAAGAACTGTCTTTGAACGGTACGGACAGCATTGCCACTATGTTGCCGGAAATAGGCTATCCATACGCGGTAGAATTTGAAATAAATCCGGACAAAGAACAAAATATCAACGGTATTTTGTTTAAAGGCCCTCATTCCACCGTATATGCCAATTGGGAAAATAAGGGAAAGCTGGCTTTCAGCCGTGACGGCTATACGTTTGTATTCCACGCTGCTACACTGCCTGCCGGAGCATGGACGAAGGTACGCATAGAGGGAGACCACAAAGGTACTACTCTTTACATAAACGGTGAGAAAGCGGAACGTTTGGAAGGACGTGTCAAACAGTTTTACAACTATACTCATAAACGCAAGGACAAGATGTATATGCAGGAAACTTTGGTGTTTCCCATGCGGCAGATAGGGGATGTGCAGAATGGGTTCAGAGGGAAGTTGCGGAATATAAATTGCATGCAATAAAAGATATTTCTTTCTCTTGCTGTGTAGGGGCAGGTTTTAGACCTGTCCCTATGCCCAATAGGAGTGAAATTTCTCCGAATGTTATCTTTAATAGTGTTATATTGTTTATTATCAATGTTTTATATGCGATAAATGTTATCTGTTTTATTTTCATGAAAAGGGCTTTATACCTTACTTTGCATTATTAAACTTAAGCAACAAACCCGATGAAAATAAAACAAATTCTACTTTGCATGCTTTTAGCCTGCTTTATTCTTCCCGCTTCCGCACAGAATAGCTGGGGTATTGTAGGAGGCGGACTTTTTTCTAAATCTTTGTCCAGGGATGCACGCTTCAGCCTAGGCGGTTATGCCGGAGGAATGTATGACGTTCATGTTAAAAACTCATGGTATGTACAGCCACAATTATTATTTACTTATGAAGAATTCAGATCCAAGACAAGGCTTGGTACCGATTCCTTTTTTAGTAAATTCAATTTGGAGCTTCCTATCCTTGCTTCTTATAATGTTGCTTTAAATAACAAATGGAATTTGCGCATCAATGCGGGACCGTATCTGTCCTATGCTATGTTTGGCAGGGATAAATCCATTGACTACGCCTATGGCAACGGAATGCACTCTAGTTTGGGCTGGTGGCATCAGGATTTTCCAGATCATTTTACTTACGGTGGAAGGACCGGGGTTTCATTGGAATCCGAGCATTTCATTTACACTATCGATGGTAAATGTTCTCTTCGTAAGAGGCCTTTCGGGCGGAATGTCAGTTTATCGGCCGGTGTAGGATATAAGTTCTGAGTTTTCTGTATCTTTGTCGCCGGAGAATAAAAATAGAGTTGCATGTATGTTTATATAAAACAGCCGGGTATTGTTTGCCTTCTATGTTGGTTTTGTCTTTCCTGTACTTTGCAGCGCACGGAACATCCTACTTTGCGGCAAGCAGGATACTTGATGGAAGAACATGCCGACAGTGCGTTTTCATTATTGAAATCCATCTCTTCCCTGATCGGTATGACCCCGGAAGACAAGGCCGATTACGCTTTGCTGCTGGCTGAGGCTGCGGATAAAAATGGTTATTCACTGCTTCCTTGTGACTCATTATTGAATTTAGCCCTCCATGTATACCATGAAGAAGCCAAAGAACATGCTATAGCTCTTCTGTATAAGGGTAAAGTGCAACAGGAAATGGAAAACTATGCCGATGCCCTGAAAAGTTACCGTATGGCGCTTGAAATCCTTTCCGCCTATCCATGTGAATTCTATTGGAAGGGGTTTGTATATAATATGTTGGGTGGGCTGTATGGCAAACAGAACTTGTACGCACAGGCCAAAGATATGTATGTCAAGGCTTGTTATAATGATTCGCTGGCACGGCATAACCGTCATTTCATCAGTTCACTCAGCAATCTGGGGGTAGCTTATATCGGCTATGGAAATATAGACTCCGCTTTTATCTGCCAGCAACGCGCTTTGCAGCTTTCTCTTTCTACTGATAGTTTCCTTTTGCATTCTCTTTATGGAAATATAGGGGATTTATGCGGACGTACAGGACGGACCAGTATAGCTATTACTTGTCTGAAAAGGGCATACGATGCTTGTCGTCTTAGAGAAGACAGCTTGCAGTGTCTTTGGAATCTAGGGGAATTTTATTATAATAACGGGCAGCTTGATTCGGCTCTTTATTATTTGAACCGGAGCAAGGAAGCTGTCGATATTCATATCCGGTATCTCTCTTTCTTTGACTTGTATGCCATAGCTAAGCAGCAGGGAAATGTGGAGAAAGCTTTGGAATATCTGGAAATCAGCACCGAGTTGGAAGATTCCATCTATTCCACCAATGTGGCCACGGAACTGGAGAAGAAGACCTATCGCTGGAATGCCGACGCGCAAGTAAGGAAAGAACAGTTCAAGGCTAAACGGAGGATATACACCATTGCGATGATAGCTGTGGTGTTGCTGCTGGTCATTGTGATTATTTATCAACAGATACTGAAGAACAAGAAGATACAGCAATCCAACTATAAATATCTGTTGCAGAAGCTGAAACAGAACCTGATGGATATGCAGCAGAATATTGCTCAACATGAAGAGGTGATAGCCGAATTGAAACAGAAACAAGAAAGCCGTGCCGAGGAAATAGAAGAGAAGGAACGGGCTATAGAGGCCATGAAGATGGAGAAAGAGAAATTGCGCAACTGGTTGTTCCGGCAAAGTGCCCTCTATACGAAAATAGACAAACTGGCCAACCAGCAAAAGCATCACAAAGAGCGTATTGCAGTGCTCACCAATGCTGAGCAACGCCAACTCAGAGTGATTATAGGACAGATTTATGCTGATTACATAGAGCAACTGCATACCCGGTATCCCAAGTTGAACGAAGATGATGTCCTTTTGCTATGTCTGCAATTGGCGGATTTATCTCCTTTTGCCATCGCTTTATGCTTTGGTAATAATGATACACAGATTGTAGCGCAACGCAAATATCGTATGAAAAGTAAGATGGAATAACTGTGTGTTACAGAATTTGCATAATGTTTTTTTAATAGATGTTTGTATATCAGGTTATAAAGGCATTTTGCTATCTTTGTGCATAGAAAGCTAAAAGACAAAATTACTATGCGTTCATTTATTATATATTTAAATTTCGTCAGTTTGCTGGCTGTCTGTTTGTTTGCCTGTAACCACCATTCTTCCAATCCGATGTTACAGCAAGTAGATTCATTGTTGGAAATGAAGCCGGACAGTGCATTGACTATTTTAAAAAATATATCTGTTTTAGAGGATTTGCCGGAAGTAGACAAGGCATACTATGCTTTGTTGCTGGCTGAGGCTACGGACAAGAACAAACTACCCTTATTACCTTGCGATTCCTTATTGAATTTCGCCTTGGATTATTATGGAGATGATGATAGGGAGAAGGCTGTGGCATTGATGTATAAGGGAAGGCTGCTGGCGCAGATGAATGATGAAATGTCGGCGATAGAGCATAATTTGAAAGCGTTGGAAGTGTTGCAGAATTATCCGCAAGATTTAAAATGTAGAAGATTGATTTATAGTATGTTAGGGGTATGGTGATTGTGAATTGTACGACAAGGCGTTGGAAATACAAAATCAAGCTCTTCTTTATTCTTTTAGTGCTAAAGATACTGCTATTGCCTATCATAACATTGGATATATTTATGGTATGAGGGATATGCAGGATTCTGCTATAACTTATCAGAGAAAGTCTGTGGAATATGCTATGCGTTCTAAAGATACAAGCATGATACTCACTTCTTGGCACAATTTAAGTCTGTATTATGGACGATTTGAAAACATCGATTCTGCCGTGGTTTATGCCTATAAAGTTTTGCAAAATATATCTGATGAAAATAAAATATTTAGCGGTTATTTCTATAATATAGGTGATTTGTACATTGGTTTAGGACAATATGATTCTGCTAGGTATTATTTAGAGAAAAGCCTGCTCTTTTCTCCATCCCTTTCTATGTCTTACTGGTCACTTGCCGTAATGGAAGCTAAGCTAGGAAATTTCAAGTCCGCCTATCACTATCTAGATACTTTTGTCATGGTTCAGGATTCATTGGATGCTAGTGAGCGATTGTCTGAAGTGCAGCATATAGTCTATAAAAATCAGACAGCATTGGAAGTAAAGGATGAGCAAATAAAATCCAGAAAGGTTATAGGGCGTATTGTTTTTTCAGCCATTATTATTTGCTTTGTCGTTGCTTTGATTTACCAACGTTGGATAAATAAGAAAAATAACCAGCAGGCACTCTATCGGCAAGCATTACAATATGCTGATGAGAAACAGAATGTGATGCAGCAGCGCATAGAAGAAAATGAATCCGCTCTTGCACTGTTACAGGATAGGGAAAACCAAAATCTTGATGAAATTGCCCAAAAAGAGCAATTGATAACTCAATTGAAGAAAGAAAAGTTGGCACTTCGTACATGGTTATTCCAGCAGACTTCTATATACAAAAAGGTGATGTCATTGTCTGACCAGCAGCAGGTGAATAAGAAAATCCGTAAGGTGATGGCAGCTGCTGAATTGGACAAACTGAAGAAAACGACCTTTGAAATCTATGCTGATTATATTTCTCCTTTGCAAGCACAATACTCCCAACTGACGGAGGATGACTTGTTGGTCCTTTGCCTGCAAGAAGCGGGTATTTCTCCGTTGGCCATTTCTTTATGTTTCGGACATACGGATACGGTAGCCCTCAATCAAAGGAAATCGCGTCTAAAAAAGAAAATGTCAGAGTGATAAACTGAAATATATTGTTTATCAGTGTTTTATAGAAATATTATGTCACAGCAAATAGTTGTACGTTCTTTCCTTTCCCTCTAACTTTGCGGCATCATTTTTAAACAAAAAGAAGTATGAAAGCAAAGTTATTATTGATGTTATTTTTAGTTTCCTTGAGTTTGGGAGTTTTTGCTTCGGAGCATCACCAAAAGAAGCCTCATGCAGTTTGCAAAGTTTATGAGAAGGTGGCTACTAGAATTCCTTTTATTTTTTTCAATACAAGCCGAAGATATAAATGACTGTTTGTATCTCACATCTCAGTTCTCATTAAATGATGCTGATATTACTATGCTAGATAAGGATGGTAATGAAAAGGTGTAGTTATGAATAACGCATTTGAAAAAACAGCTGTACTTCCTAAGTGTGATAAAGGAAGTGCTTACTCGACTCAGATAAATTTAAGTTTTTAAGTAATTCCAATTAAGGCTGTATGATAATATTTTAGTTGATAATCTAAGGTTATTGATAATGTGAAGTTCATATCTGAATCTTATTTTATTGCTCATGTTATGATAAAATATGTTATATGGTTGATTTTTAGTGTTGTATAGGTGAGTGATGTTATATGGATAGAGCTTTATGCTTATATCTTCTTTCTAATTTTGCAACATCAAATAAAAAAATAAGTATGAAGACTAAAATGATTGTAGTGGTGGTGTTGGCTACCATGTGTGTATTGCCTTTGTCTGCACAGGTAAAAGTTGGTGTGGAAGGTGGAATGAACCTGTCTCATTATCTGGTTTCCGGTTCTGACGGATATAAAGCCGAACAGGTAGGTGGAATGAAGCCCGGCTTTCAATTGGGGGTGACTGTGGACTACGAGATAGGAAAGCATTGGATGTTAATGTCCGGTTTGTCTTGGTTGCAGAATAGAAGTACCATGAAAATGATGGATCACATGGTTACTTATTTTCCTAAGACAGAGATAAAGATAAATAATCTGATTTTGCCGTTAAAAATGGGATATAATATTCGGGTTTCGGATAAACTCAGCCTCATTCCGTCGGTTGGAGTTTATGCTTCTTACGGATTTGGTGCTGGAAACTGTTCTTTGGATGTTATTCACCAAGAGGGGGATAATATAACTACCGAGCCTGCAAAATGGAAGCCCTTGGATGGTTTTTCCTATAAAGCCGGGGAGCCCAATAATAGTGCTAATCTTCAGGCTTTCCGCCGTTGGGATTATGGGGGCATTGTTGGAATGAAGGCTGTTATTGCCGATCATTATACGATAAGTTTTGATTATAGGGTCGGAATAAAAAAGATACAGGCACAAAATGGTTTGCGGAATTCAACTTTCCAGTTCTCTGTGGGCTATCGTTTCTAAACTGATTTAATTAAACTGGCAATCTGTCAAAATGATAATGCCGGTGTATGAGGGTGTCCTGTTTCAAAGGATACAGTTTGTGTATTTTCATCGTATTCTCGTGCATCGGCATTTTGACAGATTGTCTTCTTTTTCTGGTTATTTATTCTTTTATGGATATATGTGAACGTATATGTAGGGAAATGCATACATACGTGTCCGACAGGGATCTTTATGCCTTTTGAGACCCCTCTATTTATTGAGCCAGCTCTTTCAATATCTCCTCTATTTTCTGAAAGAGTTGTCCTATGTGCGCTCCGTCCACAAAAGCATGGTTTACAGTGAAAGCGATGGGCATTACCAGTCTTCCTTCGCGTGGCACTACTTTGCCGGCATTCATCAGCGGATAGTCTAATGGATGGTCGGGAGCCATTTGTGTATAGGTGAGTGAAGTGAAATAAAGCTGAGGCGTGGCACTCAGTTGGATAATATCAAAATCTCCCTGTTCTTTAATGACTTTTTCGGCTCCATACGGGTCACCCTCTTCGGGGATGTTATGGACGATGTGATATGCTTCGGCATAAAACCGTTCAAAATCTGCATGGTAAGGGATGCGGACTGTGTAGAAAGTCTTGCCGGGTACAGCGATAGGTGATATGATGTCCACCTGATCGTGATAGACCACCTGTCCGTTTTTATCTGTACGGAAACGGAATTCTTTCACTTCATTGGCAGCACGTAGCACAGCATACAGGTAATACAGGAAAAAAGAGCGCTTGGCGGCTTTTGCAGCTGGAAATGCTTCAGTGCAATCCACTTCACTGGTAATGGATATCCATGAATTATGGAAGTTGCGGAAAAAATTATAATTGTCCCGGCGTTCCCAAGTTTCAATATCTATTATATGTTTCATTTATTTTACGGGTTTAAAAGAATGGTACATGAAGTGCGCTCCCAGCAGTATGAACGGAATGCTGAGCCATTGCCCCATGTTCAGCATCATACTGTCTTCAAAGGCTTCCTGGCTGGCTTTTATAAACTCCACAAGGAAGCGGAAGGTGAATATGGTAGTGAGGCAGTAGCCGAAATAGAAACCGGGGTATAGCGTGGTTTTGTACTTTTTATACAACCGCAAGCCTATGATAAAAATCAGAAGATAGGCGATGGCTTCGTAGAGTTGTGCCGGGTGGCGGGGTTGCATATCTTCGTGCGGAAAAATGAACGCCCAAGGAACATGAGTTACCGTACCTACTATTTCACCATTCATCAGGTTACCTAAACGGATAAAACAACCTGCCAGCGGGGTGGCGATGGCTATATTGTCTAGTACAGTCAGGAACTTCAATTTTACACGGCGTGAATAGATCCATAAGGCGAGCATTAGTCCGATGGTTCCTCCATGGCTGGCAAGACCTTGATAACCGGTCCATTTTATCCCAGAATCGGTAATCTTGACGGGCAACAGCATTTCTACAGGGTGAGAGAGCCAATAGCCTGGTTCATAGAACAGACAATGTCCCAGGCGAGCACCGATAACAATACCCAGCAGGCAGTAAACGAACAGGGAATCAAATTTTTCGTAAGGAATTTTTTGGTCTTGGTAGAGTTTGTATATCACCCAGTAGGCCAATGAAAGCCCTGTAACGAACAATACGGAGTAATAACGGATGGAAATGCCGAAAATGGAAAAGATTTCTATATCGGGATTCCAAAGAATGGCTGACAGTGTATTCATATCTTGAATTTTTGTGCAACTTTGCGGTAAGTGGGCATATCCACATCCATCTTTTCGCCCAGTGCGATCATATCAAACAATAGTCCTTGTATTTCGGACTCATGTCCTTTGGCTATATCTTTTTGCATGGATGCGGTACTGTCTGGGTCTAATTTGTCAATCACTTTTAAGTTGTATTCTATCGGGTCTTCCGCATAGGTAATTCCCATTTTGCGGCCTATTTCAGAACTTTCCTTGGACAGACCGATGAAAGTGTCGCGTTCTGCTCCGGGATGTTGCAGAGGACCCATTGGGACATCATGGTAGGCACCTGTGCAGGCCATAGCCGAGATGAATGACCATTTGATGAAGGTGTCGCGATTGATATCATCCGAAATATCGGCTTTGATCCCTGCTTTTCTTAGTACATCGGCAATGGTTTCCAGACGTTCCGGAGCCACACCCTGTTGGGGACGTGCGCCGAAAACCAGTCGGAATATTTTGCCCATTTGTGTGATTTCACCCGGTCCGGAGACGAAACCTACGATGTAGATGCATCCGTCTAGTACTGTTACATGTGAAACAAGTTGCCCGATACGGGGACCTGTACCGTAAACATTCAGGATGGGGATAATCAAGGTATCTTTATCCGAGGCTTTTTCCAACAGATCTTTGATGGAATCTAGGGAGTAGCCCTTTACGCATACAAAAATTACGTTGGCTTTCTCGTTGTATTCCTCGGCTGTGCAGGCTTGTACAGGCAGAAAGTGATTACCTTTCAAGTCTGATCTTAGGTGAAGTCCTTTTTCACGAATGGCTTCCAGATGCTTGCCACGGGCAATGCATGTTACATCTTTTCCTGCTAAAGCAAGGAAACCGGCGATGCTTCCTCCAACGCCGCCGGTTCCCACGATTAAATATTTTTCCATGTTAGTTGTATTTTGTTTTAGGAAACAAAACACTGACTTATCAGTCTGCCATTAGTTTTGCTGGTTCCCTGATGTTTTTTCATTCATAGCATGGCTGTGATAAGTCTTTTGCGTTTTGATTTACCTACGGTTTATACATTGAAGCGGAAGTGCATGATGTCACCGTCCTGCACTACGTATTCTTTACCTTCCACGCCCATTTTTCCAGCCTCTTTCACGGCGGCTTCCGAACCATATTTAATGTAGTCCTCGTACTTGATCACCTCGGCGCGGATAAATCCTTTCTCGAAATCGGTGTGGATGACCCCTGCGCATTGGGGTGCTTTCCATCCTTTGCGGTAGGTCCAGGCTTTTACCTCCATTTCTCCGGCGGTGATGAAGGTTTCCAGTTCCAGCAGGTGGTAAGCCGATTTGATCAGACGATTTACACCTGATTCTTCCAGACCGACTTCCTGAAGGAACATTTGGCGGTCTTCATAGGTTTCGAGTTCTGCGATATCGGCTTCGGTTTTGGCGGCTACGACTAGAATTTCTGCATTCTCTTCTTTTACGGCTTCGCGTACTTGTTCTACATATTTATTGCCGGTAGCAGCGCTTGCTTCGTCCACGTTGCATACGTACATCACTGGTTTGCTGGTTAGCAAGAACAGTTCTTTTGCGATTTTCTGTTCGTCTTTGCTGTCAAATTGTACGGTACGCGCAGATTTGCCTTGTTCCAATGCGTCTTTGTATTTAACAAGGATGTCGTACATTTGTTTAGCTTGTTTGTCACCGCCCGTCTGTGCCTGTTTTTGTACTTTTTGGATACGGCTTTCAATGGTCTCCAAATCTTTCAGCTGGAGTTCGGTGTCAATGATTTCTTTGTCACGGACCGGATCTACACTACCGTCTACATGAGTCACATTTTCATCATCAAAACAGCGGAGTACGTGCAGAATAGCATCTGTTTCACGGATATTTGCCAGAAACTTGTTTCCCAACCCTTCACCTTTGCTAGCTCCTTTTACAAGTCCTGCAATGTCAACAATTTCTACAGTAGTGGGAACGATACGTCCCGGATGAACCAGTTCGGCAAGTTTGGTCAGGCGTTCATCAGGAACGGTGATGACACCTACATTCGGTTCGATGGTACAGAAAGGGAAGTTGGCTGCTTGAGCCTTTGCATTCGATAAACAATTAAAAAGTGTCGACTTTCCTACGTTTGGAAGACCGACAATGCCACATTGTAAAGCCATTATCTATTTGTTTTTTTGATTATTATCTATCTATTTGTTTGCAAAGATAACCATTCTTTTTGTATCAGGCTTCATATTGAAGTCAGATTTGGCTTTTTTATATGCGAAAAGACTGCCCGTCACGAAACAAAAAGGGCAACCGTCACGGTTGCCCTTTCGTAGAGTTTTTATGAAAAGTGTTAGATTGTTAGAATAGATTTATTTGTCCATAGTTACGGTCATTTCGGGTACTAATATATATTCTTTCTTTTTAGAGTTCCATTTGTAATATTCAGTAGTCATACTTTTGTTGCCATAAGTATAACGAATGCAGAGGTCATTTTCCCAGCGATTTTTGTTACTGTTCCATTTTTGCGCCTCGTCCTCTGTGCGTTGGTTGTTGGCATCATACTTGTAATTGTGCTTCATATAATTAGTAAGCATGGTGCCTTCCATTTTAAAAATCGTTTCCGAAACAATTACTCCATTTACTTCTTCTGCATTGTAAATCAGGTTGTCACCCGGATTTCCTGCAAAAACTGTAAGGTTAGCAATAAATAAAATTGCTACAACGAGCATTCCTTTCAAAAAATTGATCTTCTTCATGATATTGATATGTTAGATTGTTACTTTCATATTGTTTTTAAAAACGGTGCAAATGTACGAAAGAAAATTGAATCTCCTAACATTTCTGCTAAAAAATGATTATATTTTTGCAAAATGTCACTGATTAAACAAATATTAATAATTGTATAAGATCTATTTATTACAATTATCTTGTGTTTGTGTTTTTCATTTACGTTCGGGATGGCAAATGAAAAGCTCAATGGATTGGAAAAGACCATTGAGCTTTTATGATATAAATACCTTATATATAGTACTATATATCTTGCGAATAGTTGGTTTCTATATGCTTTAATGCGCTTCAAGCCAGTTGCTTCCCCAACCGCAGTCTGCGCGTAAAGGTACTTGCATATGGTAGGCATTTTCCATCTCTTCAATCACAATTTTCTGTACTTTTTCCTTTTCTTCGGGTAGAACGCTGAAATTTAACTCATCATGTACCTGAAGTATCATTTTGGACTTTATATTTTCAGATTGAAAGCGCTGGTATATGCGTACCATAGCTGCCTTGATAATATCGGCTGCACTTCCCTGGATAGGAGCATTGATGGCATTTCGTTCGGCATATCCGCGCACAACCGAATTTCTGGAATTGATATCCGGAAGATATCGTTTACGGCCGAATATGGTTTCAATATATCCTTGCCTGCGGGCAAGGTCGATGCTTTTGTCCATATATTCCTTTATTTGGGGATAAGTTTCGAAATAGCCGTCTATTAGTTCTTTTGCCTCTTTGCGGTCTACATTCATACGTTCTGCCAGTCCGAATACGCTGATGCCGTAGATGATACCGAAATTAGCTGTTTTTGCTTTACTGCGTTGTTCGCGGGTAACTTTGTCTATACTTATCTTATATACTTTTGCTGCGGTGGCGGCATGAATGTCATCTCCTTCCTTGAAAGCCTCTATCATATTGGCGTCTCCGCTAAGGTGTGCCATAATGCGTAACTCAATCTGTGAATAGTCGGCGGAGAAAAATTCGCAACCATCATCGGGAATGAAGGCCTTACGGATTTCCTTGCCGTCTTCGTTGCGGATGGGGATGTTCTGAAGGTTCGGGTTGCTGGAACTGAGCCGGCCGGTAGCAGTGACCGTTTGATTGAACGAAGTATGAATTTTACCTGTTTCTTTATTAATCAATAGGGGCAGAGCATCAATATAAGTACCGAGAAGCTTCTTCAGACCGCGGTGTTCCAATATCTTGCCTACTATTTCGTGTTTCCCTCGCAGGCTTTCCAATACTTCTTCACTGGTGACATATTGTCCGGTTTTGGTTTTCTTGGCTTTCTCCACGATACGCAGCTTGTCAAACAGCACTTCACCTACCTGTTTGGGTGAGGCTATGTTGAAATCCGTACCTGCCAGTTGGTGCACTTCTTCTTCTATTTGGTTCATGCGGGCGGTGAAATGTTCCGAGGTCTGTTTTAAGGCTTCAGTGTCTACACGCACGCCGTTGCGTTCTATATAAGCAAGTACGGGGACCAGGGGCATTTCTATTTCGTAGAAGAGTTTTTCCGCATCGTTGGTTTTCAATTCCTGTTCCAAGATGTTTTTCAATTTCAGTGTGACATCAGCATCCTCGCACGCGTACTTATAGATAGCTTCGGGGGAGAGATCGCGCATATTCTTCTGACCTTTGCCTTTGGGACCAATCAGTTCTTCGATGTGGATAGTCTGATAATGCAGGTAGATTTCGGCAAGGTAGTCCATATTGTGGCGCAATTCCGGTTGTAGTACATAATGTGCCACCATGGTATCGAACAGGGGACCGCGCACTTCAGTTCCGTAGTTGCCCAATACCAGCATATCGTATTTTATATTTTGTCCTACTTTCAACGCTCCTTCTTTTTCGAAAGCCGGCCGGAACTCATTAACTATTTTTTGCGCTTCGGTCCGATCGGCAGGTACAGGGACATAAAATGCTTGATTTTCGGCATAGCTGAAGCTCATTCCCACGAGTTCTGCGGTGATGGGATCGGTTCCTGTTGTTTCTGTGTCTAGACTGAAAATTTCTTTTGTAAGTAAGTTTTGTAATAATTCAGATCTTTTCTCTTCTGTATCAATGAGTTGATAGTCGTATTTTAAATTATCTAAACATGCTAGATTCGAATATTTCTCACTTTCCGTCCCTCCGTTGGTAAATTCTGCAAAGAGATTGCCTTGAGGGGAAGACGGAGAAGCGGGCGATTTGCCATTCGAAGCCGGTTCACCGAAAAGGGAGAGTTGTCCCGAACCGTCCGGCATGTTTCCCTGCCGGGCGCTTCCTTCCGGTGTGCGGTTTCGTCCTTGCAGATCGTTTCCGGTCGCATCGGTGTATGTTCCGGCGAAGGCGGATTTCTTGTTTCGGTTGAAAACGCGGTCGATGAGGGTACGGAACTCCATCTCTTCAAAAATCTTCCGTAGTTCCTCTTCATTTGGTTCTTCTCTTTTCAGTTCGTCCATGTTCAATGTGATGGGGACATCAATTTTGATAGTTGCCAGAAACTTGGAGAACTCAATCATTTTCCGGTTGGCTTCCACTTTGGTTTTCAAGGCTCCTTTCAGTTCGGCAGAGTGGGAGAGAAGATTCTCGATGCTGCCATATTGCGCGATTAACTTTTGTGCTGTTTTCTCGCCCACTCCCGGACAACCGGGAATGTTGTCGGAACTATCGCCCATCAGTCCCAGCATATCAATGATTTGTGCGGGTGACTGGATATCGAACTTTGCCTTTACCTCTTCTATGCCCATCACTTCAAAACCGCCTGTATGCTTGGGACGGTACATGAAGACATTTCCGCCCACCAGTTGACCATAGTCTTTGTCTGGTGTCATCATATAAGTAGTGATCCCTCGTTTGCCGGCTTCGGTGGCCAGTGTACCGATCACGTCGTCAGCCTCGTATCCCGGTACTTCCAGAATAGGAATACGATAGGCCCGGATAATATCCTTTATAATGGGTACGGACAAACGGATTACTTCGGGTGTTTCTTCACGTTGTGCCTTATACTGTTCATAGGCCTCGTGCCGGAAGGTGGGACCGGCGGGATCAAATGCCACACCGATGTGCGTAGGATTTTCTTTCTTCAAGACCTCTTCCAGTGTATTGACAAATCCCAGTACGGCTGAAGTGTTGAAACCCTTGGAGTTAATGCGCGGGCTTTTGATGAAAGCGTAATACGCGCGGTATATTAATGCATAAGCATCTAATAGAAAAAGTTTGTCCATTCTTAAAAATCTTTAGTTTTTTCATTGTAAAAGTACAAAAAAATACCGTATTCCGTCTTTTATTACTACTTTTGTGCACAAATTAACCTGCATGGACAAATTACAGCAAATCAAATTGCCTATTGACAAGGAGTTTGAGGAATTTAGAAGGTTGTTTGACTCTTCGCTCCAAAGTTCCAATTCTTTACTTAGTGAGGTGTTATCCTATATTAAGCAGAGAAATGGCAAGATGATGCGTCCCATATTGGCGTTGTTGATTGCTAAACTATTCGGTGAAATCAATGATTCTACGCTTCATGCGGCCCTTTCATTGGAGTTGCTCCATACGGCCAGCCTGGTGCACGATGATGTGGTGGATGAGAGTGACAAGCGCCGTGGGCAGTCTTCGGTAAATGCTATCTATAATAATAAGGTGTCGGTTCTGGTAGGCGACTATATGCTGGCAACCAGCCTGAAGCATTCTGCCATGACCCGCGAGATTACAATTGTAGATTTGGTGGCTTGTTTGGGACAGAACTTATCTGAAGGCGAGATTATTCAATTGGCGAATATTAATGCTTCTGAGTTCTCGGAAGAAGTGTATTATGATGTCATTCGTAAAAAGACGGCTGCATTGTTTACTGCCAGTGCGGAAGCGGGGGCTATTTCGGTTCATGCATCCGATGAAATGGTGAAAAATGCTCGTCTGTTTGGCGAAATGATTGGTATTGCTTTCCAGATAAAGGATGATATCTTTGACTATTATTCTTCTGATGAGATAGGTAAACCTACCGGAAACGATATGCGTGAAGGGAAGCTGACATTGCCGGCTTTGTATGTGTTAAATACGTTTGATGATGAGGAGATGCGGAAACTGGCGTTATGTATCCGGTCATTAGACGCTTCGGATGAAGATATTGCCCGTTTCATCGAATATACTAAGGTGAAGGGAGGGATAGAGTATGCCAGACAGGCAATGGTGGATTATCGTAATAAAGCGTTGGCTTTACTTCCACAATCAGCCGGTCAAGCTGTAAAAGATGCTTTGACTGCTTATATTGATTATGTGATTGAAAGAGATAAATAGTACGATTGTTGAAGATATGTACCTCAAAAAGTTCGGGCGTGATCCTTTATACGATAAGGACCACGCCCGAGCTTTTTGAGGTACGCCTTTCTTTGGTAGTTTAAAATAACCGGAATAGATAAGGCTCATTCCGGTCACTTTAAATGTGGTTGTTATTTAAATAGTGAAACGGTTCTTTGTTTAGAAGAACTTGGTTTCCTGACCTACAATTTCTGAGAGAAGCAGATTGGCCAGGCGGCTTGTTCCTAAGCGGAATAGCTCGTTTGTCAGCCATTCTTCACCTAACACTTCTTTTACAATGGTATAGTAAACCAAAGCATCGTGTACGGTATTAATTCCTCCGGCGGGTTTGAATCCTACTTTGCGGCCTGTTGTCATATAGTATTCTTTGATAGCCTCGCACATCACCAAGGCGGCTTCAGGAGTAGCGGCGGGGTTTTCCTTTCCGGTAGAGGTCTTGATGAAATCGGCTCCGGAATACATCGATAGAATGGACGCTTTTTTGATGTTGGATGCGCTCCCCAGTGCTCCAGTTTCTAGAATTACTTTCAGGTGGTGCTCACCACATACAGCTTTTAATTCTTCTATTTCATCGCACATTCCTTCGTAATCCCCACTCAGGAACTTGCCTACCGGGATAACGATATCTATTTCATCAGCTCCGGTATGGAGAGCCATGGCTGTTTCGGCTACCTTTACTTCAGTAAATGTTTGTGATGAAGGGAAACCACCCGATACACAGGCTATGTTTACATGGTCTGCCTCCAAGGTGTCGTTGACTACTTCTGCCATATTAGGATATACACAGATTGCGGCTACATTGTCCAGATCAGGGTACTTGTCAACAAATTCATTTACTTTTCCGGTGAATTTCATTACACTTTCATCCGAATCAGTGCACTTTAAAGTGGTCAGGTCAATGCAATGGAACAGGAATTTCTTTACGTCCGGTGTATTGTTTTCTGCTACATGTTTTTCGATGAGTAGGGCAGTTTTCGCTTTTACATCCTCATCGCGCAAACGGATGTTATACTTGGCAAGTGCTTCCTCGTACTTACTGTGCTCGGGTCCATGATCGTGGTCATGACGATGTTCATGTCCACCTTCGAATTCGTGATTATGTTCCATAATTCTTTATAATTTGGGGTTGTTTTTATGTCTGTCTTTATCTCTATTTGTTTTCTTCTTCAAGTTTTGACGGAAGGCTTCGGTCAGGTTTACTCCGGTCTGGTTGGCCAGACAGATAAGGACCCACAATACGTCTGCCATTTCATCGGCAAGGTTGTCTTTCTCTCCTTGTTTGAAAGATTGGTCTCCATATTTACGTGCCATCACACGTGCCAGTTCGCCTACTTCCTCGGTCAGGACGGTCATATTGGTCAGTTCGCTGAAGTAGCGTACACCGTACGTTTTAATCCAGCTGTCCACCTCTTTTTGTGCTTCTTCCAGTGTCATTATTCTTTGTTTTTAGTGTCCATACATATAGTAACAGGCCCGTTGTTCAGAAGTTCAACTTTCATGTCTGCTCCGAATTCTCCGGTTCCTACTTCTTTGCCTAAACCGATGCTTAGTTCCCGGCAGAAATAATCGTAGAGAGGAATGGCTATATCGTGTTTTGCGGCACGGATGTAGGAGGGACGGTTCCCTTTCTTTGTAGATGCGTGCAATGTGAACTGGCTGATAACCAGAATGTTGCCTTCTACCTCCCGAATGGATTTATTCATCACTCCGTTTTCATCGTCAAAGACTCTCAATCCTATTATCTTTTTGCATAACCAGTCAGCATCTTCTTGTGTATCAGCTTCTTCGATACCAACCAATATCATGAATCCTTCTTTTATCGCCGATTTGCATACACCTTCTATGGTAACAGAGGCGTGGCTTACTCGTTGAATAACTACTCTCATATTTATATCCTTTATTTATTATTAGAAAATGCTTGCCGTTTACCGGTATTATGTCCGCCTACTATGGTGGGTGGAAACATTGCCGACCTCTTGGCTTGACAGTTATGAGGGCGGCATATCCTTGCAATGGATGTATGCAAAGGTAGGAAATCCCTTTTATTCTGTGAGGTTTTCTTTGATATTTTTAGCGGCTGCTTCACCTACCACGGCTGCAATCTCTTCCAGTGAGGCTTGCTTGATGCGGCTGACGCTTTTGAATGTTTTCAGCAGGGCGGTCTTTCTTTTCTCACCTATTCCCTTGATGTTGTCTAAAGCGGATGCCACCTGGCTCTTGCTGCGCTTGTCCCGATGGAAGGTGATGGCGAAGCGGTGTACTTCGTTCTGTATATTCTCCAACAGATGGAACAAGGGAGTGCTTTGTTTTACACCGATGGTCAGCGGAGGAAAACCGTATAGCAATTCCGAGGTGCGGTGCTTGCGGTCTTTGGCCAGTCCGGCTATGGGGATATCCAAATGGAGTTCGTCTTCTATCACTTCTCTCACTACTTCCATTTGCCCCTTTCCACCGTCGGTAATGATGAGGTCGGGCAGGGGGGAACCTTCCTCTATGGCGCGGCTATACCGGCGGCGTACCACCTCTTTCATAGAGGCGTAATCGTCGGGTCCGGTCACTGTCTTGATGATGTATTTCCGGTAATCCTTCTTGCTTGGTTTTGCCTTTTTGAAGACTACACAGGCGGCCACTGCGTCCGAACCCTGAATGTTGGAGTTGTCGAAACATTCAATGTGGTTCGGCATCTTCTTCATATGTAGCTGCTCTTGGATTTCTTTCATCAGACGGACGCTTCTTTGTTCTGGATTTAACTTTTCCGCCTGTTTCAAACGGTCTACTTTATACTGCTTCACGTTCATTACGGAGAGGTCCAGCAAATGCTTCTTTTCTCCTCGTTGGGGAACGGTGAAGGTGACGTTGTTCATTTCCATATCCACTTCAAAAGGTACGATGATTTCGCGGGAAGTGCTCTTATATCGTTCACGCATTTCGATAATGCCCAGTTGTAAAAGCTCTTCTTTTGTTTCGTTCAGACGTTTCTTGTACTCGAAAGTGAAGGCTTGGTTGATGCATCCGTTAGTGATATGCAGATAGTTGATATAGGCTGAATTTTCTTCCATTTCAATGGAAAATACATCCACATTATGGATGATGGAGTTGACCACTTCGCTCTTGGAGCGATAGTTTTCTATCAAGTCATATTTCTCTTTTATTTTCTGTGCTTCCTCAAATTTCATTTCGGCGGCAAGCGCTTGCATTTCCTCCATCAGCAGGTCACTTACAATTTGTGTATCTCCTTTCAGGATATCTTTGATTTCACCGATATTCTTCATGTATTCCTCATGCGATTGTTGTCCGATGCAGGGCCCTTTGCAGTTCTTTATATGATATTCCAGACATACGTTGAACTTGCCGGCACGAATGTTCTCTGGACTCAGGTTGAGTTTGCAAGTGCGGATGGGATAGAGCTTTTTTATCAGGTCCATCACGGCAAGCATGGAGGGCATGTGGCTGTACGGACCATAGTAGGAGGAGCCGTTACGGATGATTTTCCGGGTCTTGAAGATGCGTGGAAAATACTCATTGCTTACACAAATGGAAGGGTAGGTCTTATCATCTTTCAGCAATACGTTGTAGCGCGGTTTGTATTTCTTTATCAGATTATTCTCTAACAAAAGGGCGTCTTCCTCTGTCTTTACCACGATATAACGGATGTCTGAAATCTTGCTGACCAGCAGGCGTGTCTTGCCGTTGGGGTGCTCTCTGTTGAAGTAAGAAGAGACTCTTCGTTTCAAGTTTTTTGCTTTTCCAACGTAGATAATGGTTCCTTCGGAGTTTAGGTATTGGTAAATGCCCGGGCTGTCGGGCAGGTTTAGTACGATTCCTTTCAGATAGTCATTGGTTGTAATCTCTTCTTTTTCCATAAGTGTATATTGGTATTACCTGATTATATGTTAATGTAAGCTCGATATAAAAATACCTCGTTGCTGAATTTTGAGTTAAATGACAAACGATTGTTTTCCGGACAAATGAGCGCTTCCGTAGGGGTGTCCCCATGTGTTCGCCCCTACGGTGGAAACATCTCAAAATAGCATTTCGTGGTATGATTGTGGGTAATCATCTTATAAATCTTCAAGCTGTAACATTATATATCTTACAGCTTGAAGATATATATCTTTCGGCTTCATCGTCCATATCTTTTCGTTGTCCATCCATTGTTGTCTTTCTATAGTGACTCGGGACGGACTTCGCTTTTTTACGGGCAGATTGTGCGGCGTTATAAAGTAAGCAGCGTATCCACCGTGATATTTTCGGGGAATGCCTTTCTGCCGTTCAGACCTCCCAACTCGATAATGAAGTTGATGAAGATCTTTTTGGCACCACATCTTTGTACTAACCGATGAGTGGCCGCCATGGTTCCACCGGTAGCCAATAAATCATCGTGCAGCAGAACTACATCGTTTTCATTGATGGCATCCTTATGTATTTGAATGGTATCGGTTCCGTACTCTTTAGCATACGTTTCTTCTACAACCTCTGCAGGGAGTTTGCCCGGCTTGCGTGCCATTACGAATCCGGCTCCTAAACGTGCCGCCAGAGCACCGCCCATAATGAAGCCGCGCGACTCTATACCTACTACTTTGGTGATACCTTTGTCCTTGTACATTTCATATAAAGTGTCCAGCATTTCCTGCAAGCACTCGGCATTTTTGAACAAGGTTGTCACATCATAAAACAGAATTCCCGGAATGGGGAAATCTGGAATTTCTCTTAAGTTTGCTTTAAGCGTTTCTTTGCTCATAACCAGTGTTTTATTGTTAGTCTATTAAATTACTTGTTTCACGTGAAACATACCTTGTTTCACCGCCCCAGCAGAACTAGTAGGACGTTGATGTCGCTAGGAGAGATACCCGGTATGCGGCTGGCTTGGGCCAATGTTTCGGGATCTATCTTCATCAGTTTCTGCCGGGCTTCGGTAGAGAGCGAATTCAATGAGTTGTAGTCGAACTTGCCTTTAATGCGGATGGCTTCCAAGCGATGTATCTTTTCTGCGATCATTCGCTCGCGGTCAATGTATCCCTGATATTTGATCAGTACTTCGGCGGCTTCAATCACTTCTTCTTTACGGTCGGTAATTTGGTCCAGCATGGCTTTGAAAGCCGGAATGTACCCGGCTATATTTTCGATGGTAATCTGCGGACGGTTCAGCAGGTCGATTAGTTTGCAGCCGTGTGTCAGACGGGCAGTACCCAAACTTTCCAAAGCATCATTGATTAATGCGGCTTTAATGGAGAAGGTCTTGGCAAAGTCGATGATTTGGTTCACGGCTTCCCGTTTGCTGCAAAGATGTTCGTAACGGTCTTGTTTTACCAGACCTAGTTTGTAGGCACGTTCAGTGAGGCGCATATCTGCATCGTCTTGTCGGAGCAGGATGCGGTATTCGGCACGGGAGGTGAACATACGATAAGGTTCGTCCACACCTTTTGTAACCAGATCGTCAATCAAGACACCGATGTAGGCCTCGTCCCGTCCCAGTGTGAACGGCTCGCCACCGTGGCAGTTGATGTGTGCGTTGATACCGGCAATGATTCCCTGTCCGCCTGCTTCTTCGTAACCGGTGGTCCCGTTTACTTGTCCGGCAAGGAACAGGTTCTTTATTATTTTCGATTCCAACGTATGTTTCAGTTGGGTAGGGTCGAAGTAATCGTATTCGATAGCGTATCCCGGACGATAAACTACCAAGTCCTTAAATGCAGGTACTTTCTTCAATGCCGCCAACTGTATGTCCATGGGCAGTGAAGAAGAGAACCCGTTCAGGTAAAGTTCTTGTGTGGTTTCTCCTTCGGGTTCCAGGAAAAGCTGATGTTGCGGCTTGTCGGGGAAGGTTACGATTTTGGTTTCTATGCTGGGACAATAACGCGGTCCGATGCTTTGGATTTGTCCGTTGAAAAGGGGAGAGTCGGGCAGACCTTTGCGCAGTACCTCGTGCACCTCTTCGTTGGTAAAGCAGGTCCAGCATTGCAGTTGTTTCAGCTTGCGCGGTTCGCTCATGAACGAAAAGCGGTGGAAGTCGTTTTCTCCGTCCTGTGTTTCCATCAGCTCATAGTGTACGCTGCGTCCGTCTATGCGGACAGGCGTACCGGTCTTCATACGTCCGGCGGTGATTCCGTGGCGGGTGATTGATTCGGTCAGATGGTAGGAAGCTGGTTCGGCCATGCGTCCTCCTGCCAGTTGTTTATGCCCGATGTGCATCAGTCCGTTCAGGAAGGTTCCTGCGGTGAGCACGATACATTTTGCATGGAAAGTCACTCCCCAGCAAGTCATGACTCCGGTCGCTTCACCGTTTTCCACGATTAGTTCTTCTACAGTATCTTGCCAAATGTGCAGATTGGGAGTGTTCTCCAGAATCTCGCGCCATGCCCAGATAAACTTGCCGCGGTCACACTGGGCACGGGGGCTCCACATAGCGGGACCTTTGGAACGGTTAAGCATACGGAACTGTATGGCTGTACGGTCTGTAACCAGTCCCATATAGCCACCTAATGCGTCTATCTCTCTTACGATTTGTCCCTTGGCAATTCCACCTACGGCAGGGTTACAACTCATTTGCCCGATTTTGTTCATATCCATGGTAATCAGGCAGGTCTTCGAACCCATGTTGGCTGCGGCCGCAGCTGCCTCACAGCCTGCGTGTCCGGCGCCTATTACAATAACGTCGTACTTAAAATCCATTGATTTATTTCTTTTTACCGATTGCAAAATTACGAATTTTACTCTGTAAAGCGGTGATAATACGGTTAAAAAGAATGTGTGGCGACAGAAATCTGCTTCTGCCGCCACATCATACAAACACTATTTCTAAAGTAAACTATTTCCTGTTATTTCTTGTCCGGAGCAGGAGGGGTGTCGGACGGGCGTTTCTTTCCGTCCTTGTCTACCGGTTCAAACTCCTCTTTCTCCGGCTCATTCTGTGCGTTTTCTTTCGAGGAAGGATTGACAATGTTCTGATAGGTATCATGAATGGGAAGCTTGTCTAGAATACCCAGTGCAGGAGCTACTTTGCTGACGACGTTCTGCAAGAAATTAGATGTCGTGCCGTTGCCGCCGTCAAAAACAGTAATATTCCCCAGTTGAATATGTTCAAATGCCTTAACCTGTTCCGAAGCGATTTCCTTCCATTGGTCAACCATCTTGTATTGGATGGCGATTTCGGGATTGCGTTCGGCAGCTTTCACCATGGCCTCGAAGCCTTCAGCTTCGGCCAGCAAGGACTTCTTCTTACCTTCCGCTTCTGCCTCCAGCTTCATCTGGATAGCCTTGGCTTCCGCCTGTGCTTTGGCCAGGATAGCTTCCGCTTCTGCATTTGCCTTACGTTTTATTTGCTCAGCCAATGCGTCCGCATCCAAGATAGCTTGCTGTTTGGCTATTTCGGCAGGAACAATCTTATCCGCTTTTAAGGCCTGTTCTACTTTGCGGGCTTTCGCTTCTTCTATCTCACGCTGTGCGTTTTCCTGTGCAGTGAGGACGGCAGCTTGCGTTCTGGCCTGTGCTTCACCGGCTTTTCTAGAGGCTTCCGCCTTGGTAACTTCCAGTTCCGCATTACTTTCGGCAACCTCTTTGGCAGCGTTATTTTGCCCGATGGCCGATTTCTTTTGTGCTTCCGCCTGCTTTATCTCCATATCGGACTGGAGCTCTGCAGTACGACTCTCCTGTTCGGTACGCGCCTGTTCCTTGTTCACTTCCATAGAGGCGCTGGCTTTGGCGATACGTGATTCTTTTTCGGCGTTTTCTTCCGCTACTTTCGATTCACGTTCCTTGTCGGCTATGGCTACTTTAATCTCCTCGTCACGTTGCGTATCGGCCAGTTGAGTGTTCTTGTCGCGGTTGGTTTCCGCTACTTTGGTGGCGCGCTCTTTTTGCTGTTCTGCAATCTTGATGGCCCCCAGTTTCTGCTGTTCTTCAATGTTGGCTAAGGCTTCATTCTTGGCTTTCGCTTCGGCTTCTTTTCCCAGATTGACGATATAGTCGGCTTCATCACGGATGTCGCTGATGTTGATGTTCATCAGGTAAAGGCCGAATTTCTTCAATTCGGAATCGATGTTTTTGCGGCAGTTCTCAAGGAATGTATCACGGTCGCTGTTCAGTTGTTCGATAGTCATATCGGCGATGACCAGACGCATTTGTCCGTAAACAACGTCTTTAATCAGTTCCTGTTGTGCCTCGATGTTCAGTCCCAGCAAGCGTTCGGCCGCATTCTGCATGACTTCGGGCTCTGTGCTTACGGCCACAGTGATGGTAGTGGGCACATCTACGCGGATGTTTTGTTTGGAGATGGCGCCGGTCAGTTTGCAGTCAATCTGCATGGGTTTCATGTTCAGGAAAGAGTATCCCTGAATGATGGGCCATACAAAAGCGGCTCCTCCGTGATACAGTTTAGCCGATTTCTTATCGCCGGTCTTACCATATACTACCAATACCTCGTCGCTCTTGCACTTGCGGTAACGACTTAAAATCCCGACGATGGTCAGGACGATGACAGCTACCAGAATAGCTGCATAAATGAGAATCTGCTCATCCATAAATGATTGCGTTTTTAGGGTTTATTTAATCAATATAATAGATTCCTTCCTTGTAATCCTTCAGTGTGAGGATATCGCCTTCCTGATAGCTTTTACCCTGTATGCTCCGCACGGTAAGTTCTCTTTGTGCACCATTGATGGCGATATAGACCACGTATTCTGTTCCTGCCTGTCCTTGTTCCTGACAGCGGGTATATATTTCGCATTTCCTGCCTATTAATTCTTCTCCCTGTTCGGGCTTATTTTCTTGTTTCAGCTTATAGCAGAGTTTATAAATCCAAGCTAGGACGAAAACAAAAAAGCTGCCGCTTATCACGGCGCCCAGATAATGCAAGACAATGTAGGGAGGCTGGCATAAATACATGAACCAACCGAAACCCATGCAGAAATGAATCAGCCCTTTGAAGGAGAGTACGCTGCTCATGTCTATATCGGCGTTGCCGTCGGCATTGACGTCTATGTCGGTGTCCATATTGCCGAAAAAGATGGATAAGATGAATTGCAGAAGAAAGATTCCCGTACTTACTAATGCAGCGAAAAAATATACGTTAGCTTCCATTTGAGTGATATATTTTGTGTTTATCTGTTTTTTCAATTCACAAAATAAAGCAATTAATCCGGAAAAGCAAGAAGATAAGGGAATAAATGTAGCTGCATGTATAGCTTTCGACGTTTTTATCCGTCCGGCGGAAAGTTTTCCCTAACTATTGGCATGTCTTTGAAAAGTTACGGGCAATCATTCGTGCGAACTATGCCCGTAACTTTTATAGGTTGTTCTACCTTGTATGTCCTGTTATAGGGAAACCAATGCCAGCGCCTTGTTCTCGGCAGCTTCCATAATCTCCCGTTCACCGGGCCCTTTGTCGTTGATGCCGCACAAGTGCAGGATACCATGAATAATCACCCGGTGAAGCTCGCGGTCGTAGGGTTGCTCAAACTGTTCCGCATTGGTGCGGACAGTATCCAGACTGATGAATAAATCACCGGAAATGCGATTACCTTCGCAATAGTCGAAAGTGATGATATCCGTGTAATAATCATGTTGCAGATACTGCTGGTTTACTTCCAGTATTTTATCGTCCGAGCAGAAGATATAAGCGATTTCTCCCACTCTTTTTCCATAGCAGGCGGCTACCTCTTTAATCCATTCGGTGGTTTCTTTCTTTTTGATATCGGGCATCTTTACCCCATCGGTTTGATAACTTATCATAGAATAACAAATTAGAAATGACAGGCAAAGATAGGTAAAGTATCTTGTTAGCGGTTCACTTTCGGGATATTTTCTAATAACTTTCTAATCTGGTCTGAGTTGATTATAATCGGTTTCACTTCTCATCGGGAAAAGGGCGTTGTACTTTTGTCACCCAAAAACAGAAAACAATGAAACAACGTGCTATTCTTTTCTTTTTTATAGGCATAATGACAGGAATACTGCAGGCACAGACCTTGACTCTGAAAGATGCCGGACAGCTTTTTCTGAAGCAGAACCTGTCTCTTATTGCAGCCCGGTATGATATGGACATTGCTCAGGCACAGGTATTGCAGGCCAGACTTTTTGAGAATCCCGTTATCTCGTTAGAGCAAAATGTGTACAATAGGCTGAATGGAAAATACTTTGACATGGGAAAGGACGGGGAGTCAGGAGTGGAGATAGAGCAGGTTATCAGTATTGCCGGGCAGCGTAGTAACCGTATCCGTCTGGAAAAAGTGAACAAGGAAATGGCCGGATATCAGTTTCAGGAAATCATGCGCACCTTGCATAGTGAGCTGAACGAACGATTTGTCGAGACTTATTTTCTGACTAGAAATATGGTTGTTTATGAAAAAGAAATAACTTCGTTGGAGCGCCTTCTGGCTGAGATGAAACTTCAACAACAGAAAGGAAACATTTCACTGATGGAAGCCTCGCGTCTGGAGGCCATGTTGCTTTCATTGAAGAAGGAAAGGAATGAGCAGGAGAATCAGCTGGTTGCCGCCCGGGGAGAATTGAACCTTCTTCTGAGCCTTCCTGCTGATGCGCGTCCTGAACTGCTACTGGATGAAAGTATGTTGAAACAGCTGGACTTGTCACAACTCTCTTATGCGGACTTGATGGCACGTATGACTGGACGTCCCGATTTAAAACTGGCCCGTACCTATATCCGTGCTTCGCAGGCGAACCTTAAACTTCAGAAGTCGCTGGCTTTTCCCGAAGTATCCTTTAAAGGGACTTATGACCGTGCCGGTAATTTTATCAATAATTACTTTGCTGTGGGGATCAGTTTCTCTGTTCCTATATTTAACCGTAATCAGGGTAATATAAAGTCGGCCCGCATCGAAATCATGAAAGCGGATAAGGAAAAGGAGTATGCCATGGGAAAAGCGGAGATGGAGCTTTTTACCGCTTATTCGCAGCTGGAGAAGGCGATGAATCTTTATCAGTCGGTGGATAGTGATTTGGAGCAGAACTTTGAGAAACTGATAGCGGGAGTGAATGAAACGTTCCGGAAACGTAGTATCAGTCTGTTGGAATTTATAGACTATTATGAGAGTTATAAAGAAACTTGTATACAGTTATATGACACACGTAAGGACTTGCTTCTGGCTATGGAGAATTTGAACCGAGTTATCGGACAAAATGTATTTAATTATTAATAACTAACTTATCAATCAGAGAACAACAATGAATCAGAATATCTTTTTACTGGGCTTATTTTTTCCTCTTCTTTGTAACTGTTCGGCACCGGCTGAACAAACAGACACGACCAATGGGGGGATCTTCCTGACAGACAGTTTGAAACAAGTAGTGGCCATTGATACTGTAAGTATACAGGAGGTCACGATGGAACTTACCCTGAACGGTCGTGTTACTTTCAACCAAGAACAGGTGGCACGGGTGTATCCCATATTCGGGGGGACGGTGACGGAAGTCCATGCGGAAACGGGAGATTATGTGCAAAAAGGTGAGGTTCTGGCCGTAATCCGTAGCGGGGAAGTGGCCGACTATGAGAAACAGCAGAAAGATGCTGCCCAACAAGTGCTTACCGCCCGGCGTGCCATGGATGCGACTCAGGACATGTATGTTTCGGGCATAGCTTCGGAGCGCGATATGCTCCAGGCAAAGCAAGAACTGGCCGCAGCCGAGGCGGAGGATAAAAGGGTGAAGGAAGTTTTCTCCATTTATCATCTGTTGGGTAATTCCATTTATCAAGTGAAGTCTCCGGTAGCGGGATTTATTGTCAATAAAAACATCAGCAAAGATATGCAGATACGTTCAGACCAGAGTGAGGAATTATTTACTGTATCGGGGTTGGAGAATGTCTGGGTGATGGCCGATGTCTATGAAAGTGATATCAGCAAAGTATGTGCAGGAGACAGGGTGGAGATTACTACACTGGCTTATCGGAACAGGAGTTTCGGAGGCACTATAGACAAAGTGTATCAGGTGCTGAATGACGAGAGTAAAACGATGAGCGTGCGCATAAAATTGCAAAATAAGGATTATCTGCTGAAGCCGGGTATGTTTACCAATGTAAAGGTGACTTGCAAGGCATCCGAGGAACGGATGGCACGGATAGACCCTCATTCGCTGGTTTTTGAGAATGGGAAGAATTATGTGGTAGCGGTAGACGGCGACGGCAGTCTTCAGGTGAAAGAGGTGGAGATTTACAAGCGGTCGGATAAGGAATGCTATCTCCGTTCCGGTGTTACCGGAGGCGATAAGATTCTTAACAAAAATGTTCTGTTGGTTTATAATGCTTTGAATGACGATTCTAAATAGAAGGAAAGTATGCATAAGTTTATTGATAATATAGTAGCTTTTTCACTGAAAAATAAATTTTTTATATTTTTCTGTACCACGATAGCGGTCATTGCAGGGGCGATATCTTTCAAACATACACCTGTAGATGCTTTTCCCGATGTGACGAACACGAAAGTGACCATAATCACCCAGTGGCCGGGGAGAAGTGCGGAAGAGGTGGAGAAATTCATCACTATCCCTGTTGAAATAGCGATGAATCCTGTTCAGAAGAAGACTGATATCCGTTCTACCACTCTTTTCGGTCTGTCTGTTATCAATGTGATGTTTGAGGACGATGTCGATGATTTCACAGCTCGCCAGCAGGTGTATAACTTGTTGAATGATGCTGATTTACCGGAAGGGGTCACTCCTGAAGTACAGCCGCTTTATGGCCCGACGGGAGAGATTTACCGCTACACTTTGCGCAGTGGCAAGCGTGATGTGCGCGAATTGAAAACAATTCAGGACTGGGTGATAGACCGCAATCTCCGTGCTGTGCCGGGTGTGGCTGATATTGTGAGTTTCGGTGGCGAGGTAAAGACTTTCGAAGTCAGTGTGAATCCCCATCAACTGATAAATTACGGTATTACTTCATTGGAACTGTATGATGCTATTGCAAAGAGTAATATCAATGTCGGAGGAGATGTGATTACTAAGAGCTCACAGGCCTATGTGGTGCGTGGAATCGGATTAATCAATGATTTGGAGGAAATCCGGAATATTGTAGTGAAGAATATCAACGGTACGCCTGTATTGGTCCGTCATTTGGCGGATGTGCACGAATCCTGTTTGCCCAGACTGGGACAAGTAGGACGCATGGAGGAAGATGATGTGGTGCAAGGCATTATCGTCATGCGGAAAGGAGAAAATCCGGGTGAGGTGATTGCTGCCTTGAAGCATAAAATAGCAGAACTGAATACAGGGATTCTGCCCGAAGATGTGGAGATTGTTCCATTCTATGACCGTGAGAACTTAGTCAATCTGGCTGTTCATACGGTGACTCATAATCTTATTGAGGGTATATTGTTAGTTACGTTTATCGTTTTAATTTTTATGGCGGATTGGCGGACGACAGTGATTGTCGGCATCGTGATTCCGTTGGCGCTGCTCTTTGCCTTTATCTGCCTTAGAGCGATGGGAATGTCTGCTAATCTGCTTTCTATGGGAGCGATAGATTTCGGCATCATCATTGATGGCGCCGTGGTGATGGTAGAAGGGGTTTTTGTGGCGCTGGACAGAAAAGCGTACGAGGTGGGAATGCCTGCGTTCAACCGGATGTCGAAAATGGGGCTTATCCGGAGCACTGCCAAAGATAAGGCGAAAGCGGTGTTCTTCTCCAAATTGATTATTATCACAGCGTTGGTGCCTATATTCTCTTTTCAGAAAGTGGAAGGAAAGATGTTCTCTCCGTTGGCATATACATTGGGATTCGCACTGCTGGGGGCTTTGATCTTCACTTTGACACTGGTTCCTGTCCTGTCTTCTATGTTGCTGAAACGTGATGTCCGTGAGAGGAATAACTGTATCGTCCGTTTTATCAATGAAAAAGCTTCGTTGCTGTTCGACCGGTTTCATGCCCGTCGCAGTCTCACTATCGGACTCTCTACGGTGGTGGCGGTTTTCGGATTGTGGCTTTTTACTGTCTTGGGAACGGAGTTTCTTCCTCAGCTGAATGAAGGTTCCATTTATGTACGCGCCACGCTTCCGCAAAGCATCGCTTTGGATGAATCGGTGGAGCTGGCCAACACCATGCGTCGTAAACTGATGGCTTATCCCGAAGTGAGACAAGTGATGTCCCAAACCGGACGACCGAATGACGGAACAGATGCGACCGGTTTCTATAATATTGAATTTCATGTAGACATCTATCCCGAGAAAGAATGGGAGAGCAAACTGACCAAACTGGAACTGATTGATAAGATGCAGCAGGATTTATCCATTTATCCGGGCATCGACTTCAACTTCTCACAGCCTATATCGGATAATGTGGAGGAGGCGGCATCGGGGGTAAAGGGCTCTATTGCGGTGAAAGTGTTCGGCAAGGACTTATATGAGTCACAGAAACTTGCCGTACAGATTGATAAGATTTTGGGGACTGTGGAAGGTATTGAAGATTTGGGAGTAATCCGTAACATCGGCCAGCCTGAACTGCGTATCGAACTGGATGAACAGAAACTGGCACGATACGGGGTAGCGAAAGAAGATGTGCAGTCCATCATCGAGATGGCTATCGGCGGAAAATCGGCCTCTTTACTTTATGAAGATGAACGGAAGTTCAATATTATGGTGCGTTATAATCCGGAATTCCGTCAGAACGAAGATCAGATAGGCAAGATATTGGTTCCGGCCAGCGATGGAGCCATGATACCTGTCAAGGAATTGGCGGATATCCGTACCATTACAGGACCCTTACTTATTTTCAGGGACAACCACACTCGTTTCTGTGCGGTCAAATTCTCCGTGCGGGGACGGGACATGGGAACGGCGGTGGCAGAGGCACAAAAGAAAGTAAATGCCGCGATCCATCTTCCTGAAGGATATTCTTTGAAATGGACGGGAGATTTTGAGAACCAGCAACGGGCGTCCAAGCGTTTGGCCCAGGTGGTTCCTGTGAGTATCGCTATTATCTTTGTCATTCTGTTTGTACTTTTTTCGAATGCCAGAGATGCAGGACTGGTGCTGCTGAATGTACCTTTTGCAGCCGTGGGAGGTATTGCCGCATTGTTGCTGACGGGATTTAATTTCTCAATTTCTGCGGGGATCGGTTTCATTGCTTTATTCGGTATCTGTATTCAGAATGGGGTGATTATGATTTCGGATATCAAGCATAATCTGCATACACGGCTATCCTTGCCGGATGCGGTGAAAACAGGAATGCGCTCGCGTATCCGTTCCATTGTAATGACGGCGGCCATGGCGGCTATCGGGTTGATGCCTGCTGCCATGAGTCATGGCATAGGTTCCGAATCACAGCGCCCGCTAGCTATTGTTATTATTGGCGGTTTGATAGGAGCCACTTTTTTTGCCTTGTTCGTATTTCCGCTGATTGTGGAGTGGGTTTATAGCAAGATGTTGTATGATAAAGAAGGTAATCTGCTGCAAAGAAAATTATAATGATGTATATTTGCAACCGACAGAAAAACAGATTTGTTTATGGCAAAAATAATATTGGTAGAGGATGAGATAAATATTGCCTCGTTCATTGAAAGAGGGCTTCGTGAGTTCGGTCACGAGGTCTCTGTGGTGTACGATGGTAATGCGGGATGGGAACTGCTTCAGAATGAGTCTTTTGATTTGTTGATATTGGATATCATTATGCCGGGTATGAACGGATTGGAACTGTGCCGCATGTACCGGCAGCGTTTCGGCTATCACTCTCCTGTTGTTATGCTGACGGCGCTTGGAACTACAGACGATATTGTGAAAGGACTGGATGCCGGAGCGGATGATTATCTGGTGAAACCGTTTAGCTTTCAGGAACTCGAGGCGCGTATCAAGGCTTTGCTCCGCCGGAGTAAGGAGGTTCCTGTACAGCAATTGGTTTGTGGGGATTTGATTTTGGACTGTACGTTGCGGCGTGCTCGCCGGGGAAACATGGATATTGATCTTACGGTAAAGGAATATCGGTTATTAGAGTATTTTTTGTTGCATCAAAGGGCGGTGCTTTCCCGGCTTACGCTATTACGTGATGTGTGGGATAAGAATTTTGACACCAATACGAATGTAGTGGATGTATATGTGAATTATTTGCGCGCCAAAATAGATAAAGGTTTTGAGGACAAGTTGATACATACAGTGGTGGGTGTGGGCTATATGATGACTGATTGAAAAGTATCTTTAGGATATAGAGAAACTTAAAAGAAAGGATAGACATGAAGATTGGACCTAAAATAGCTTTGTTTTATTCCCTCATTACGATGTGTGCCATTATCATGGTGATGAGCGTGTTCTATTTGTTCAGCTCTCGCTATATCAACCGTCTGTATGAGTCTTATTTGCGGGAGAAGGCATTTATCACTGCTCAGAAATATTGGGAAAAAGATGAAGTTGACGAACAGAGCTATCGGTTAATCCAGCAGAAATATGATGAGCTGCTGCCGCAAGCAAGGGAAGTATTATTGAATATGGACACGTTGGCACACGTCAAGGACACGTTGGGAAAATATCTCAATGCCAGTCAGCAGGAAAGACTTTTTCATGGTGACGGTACTCCGGTGACTTTTAAATATAAGAAAGAATTGGGTGCGGCTCTCTATTATCCGGATAATGAAGGATATTTTATTGTCTTTGTCTTCTCTGAAAACACTTATGGCAAGGAGATACAGGAGCATATTTTGCTACTTTCGGTTACTCTCGTTGTCATCAGTTCTATTTTTATTTTTTTTATCGGGCGTGTTTATTCTAACCGGATTCTTACTCCCCTGCAACATATCTTGAAAGAATTGAAGCGTATTCGCGCCAATAACCTGAATGTACGTCTGAGAAGCTATGGGAACAAGGATGAGCTGGATCAGCTGATTGTGTCACTGAATGGGATGCTGGATCGTATTGACACAGCGTTTAAATCCGAGAAATCATTTGTCAGCAACGCTTCCCATGAATTGAACAACCCGCTTACTGCTATTCAGGGGGAGTGCGAAATAGCCCTTCTGAAAGAGCGTAGCACTTCGGAATATATGGATTCTTTGGAACGTATCTCGGTAGAGAGCAAACGTATTTCTCTGCTGATAAAGTCTTTGCTGTTTTTATCCCGTCAGGATAAGGATATTCTAGCAAATACGGTAGAGGATGTTTGCCTGCCTCGGATGCTGAGGGAGCAGTATGCCGGCCGTCCTCGTATTCGTCTGTCTTCCACACTTAGGGAGGAGAATGACTTTATTGTCCGTGCCAATCCTTATTTATTGGGAATAGCCCTTCAGAATGTAGTGGATAATGCCTGTAAATATTCGGATAAGGATGTGGAAATCAGCTTGTTCGAAAAGGAGGGCCGGAGAGTGGTGGAAATCAGGGACCAGGGTATTGGTATTCCTCAAGAAGAGGTAGAATTGATTTTTCAATCTTTCTATCGTGCTAGTAATACACGTTCTTACAAGGGGCAAGGCATCGGGCTAAGCCTTTCTTTGAAAATTATATCTACTTACGGCGGCCAAATGGGAATCCATTCGGAAGAGGGACATTTTACCACCGTAAGTATAACTTTTCCTCTGTCCCTAGCCGAAGAATAAATAACAGATAAGAATAGCCGCAATCACTCCGGCCAAATCGGCCAGTAGTCCGCAAGGAACGGCGTGGCGTGTCCTCACTACTCCTACGCTACCGAAATATACTGCCAGGATATAAAAGGTAGTGTCTGTGGAACCTTGAAAGATACAGGCCAGTCTGCCTACGAAAGAATCGGGACCGTATGTAGTCATGGCATCCACCATCAATCCGCGTGCTCCGCTTCCACTCAATGGTTTCATCAGTGCTGTGGGGAGTGCTCCTACGAAATCACTGTCGATACCGCATAGCTTTACGGCTCTGTCAATGCCGTCAATCAAATAGTCCATCGCACCCGATGCACGGAAGACACCGATGCCTACCAGTATGGCTACCAGGTAAGGAATGATGCGTATGGCAGTGTTGAATCCTTCTTTGGCCCCTTCAACAAAGGAGTCGTAGACATTGATTTTTTTTCTGATCCCTGCTACAATGAAGCCGATGATGATAAGAAATAGAAAGACATTGGCAAAGGTAGTGGAGTAAATATCTATCTGGTTTCGTGACAAGGTATTGAAGAAATAAATAATTCCTGCTACCAGCAAACTCATTCCCCCTAAGAAGAAGAGGATGGTACGGTTAAACAGGTTGATTCTCTGATAAATGCTTACAGCGACAATACCTGCCAAGGTAGAGAAGAAGGTTGCCAGCAGGATGGGGACAAATATGTCTGTAGGTTGGGCAGCACCTAGTTGAGCGCGATATACCATGATGCTGATAGGAATCAGAGTCAGCCCCGAAGTATTCAGTACCAGGAACATAATCATGGGATTACTGGCAGTATCTTTCTTGGGGTTCAGTTCTTGCAGGCCCTCCATTGCTTTCAGTCCTAAGGGAGTGGCGGCATTATCTAGTCCCAGCATATTGGCTGCCAGATTCATAAAGATGCTACCTGTCACAGGATGTCCTTTGGGGATATCGGGAAAAAGTTTACTGAACAGAGGTCCCAGCAATCGGGAAAACAGAGCGATGACTCCGCCTTGTTCGCCTATTCTCATGATACCCAGCCAAAGGGAAAGGACACCGGTCAGTCCCAGTGAAATTTCAAATGCAGTTTTGGAAGAACTGAAAGTAGAGTTGATAATTTCGGGAAACACTTGTGTGTCGCCAAGGAAAACGAGTCGCATCAACGCTACTACGAAGGCTATCAGAAAAAAGGCTATCCAAATGTAGTTCAGAACCATATCGCTAGTTTTATTAGTAATAACTCGGACAAAAGTAGTCAATTTATTCGTTTTTGAATTAGAAAAGATTCAATTCTCTTATTTTTATTTCCAATCTTTGTTTGAACACGATAGCAAAATAGTATGAAATGATTTTAAGAGCAAACTACTCTCTCATTTGATTATTTCGATGAACGGGACGAGAAGGAAGCGTTTAAGCGATTCTCGCGAGTTTGAAGAATATCAAAAAGAGTAAAAAGACGTTTGATGGTTTGCTATTTGTCGGGTATATAAAGAAAAATGTTCTTTATGGATTTAAATATGCTTTGAAATGGATACTAATGAGATGTAAAATAACTCTTGAAATAAGTCTGTTCTAGAAGAAACGGATAATATAAGAATCGAAATAGTTAGGAAAAAGAGTTTTGTTGATCGGATCTGATAATAAAAGGTTATATTTGTGCAAATATGTAGTGTGAATTCTGTAGTAGAAGGAGGGCATTGATGTAATAACAAGTAATATGGGAGAATATATGATGAAAACCGAGGAAATAAAAGATTAGTTCAAGCAGTTTGAAAGTATCGTTTGTGATTATCATGGAGTAGAGTGTTGGAGTGCACGCGAGTTGTATTCCTTATTGGGTTATACCCAGTGGAGAAACTTTGAGGCTATCATCAATAAAGCGAAAGCTGCTTGCACGAATGCAGGTGAAGATGTGACCTATCATTTTGCTGACGTCAGCAAAATGATAAGTTTACCTAAAGGTGCAGAAAGAGAGATAGATGATATCTATCTTACCCGTTATGCCTGTTATTTGACTGCTCAAAATGGTGATGCGCGTAAACCGGCTATAGCTTTTGCTCAAAACTACTTTGCTGTTCAGACAAGGCGTGCAGAATTGGTGGAACAACATCTGTTGGATTATGAGCGGGTTCAAGCACGGACTAAATTGACTGAAACGGAAAAGCTGTTATCGGGTGTGTTTTATGAACGCGGAGTAGATAGTAAAGGTTTTGCCATTATCCGTTCAAAAGGAGATAAAGCCTTGTTTCGTCTTGACACAGCGTTGCTAAAATGTAAACTTGGTGCGCCCCACAGTCGTCCGCTGGTCGATTTCTTACCAACCATCAGCATTAAGGCAAAAGATTTTGCTGCTGAGATGACTTCTATTAACGTACAACAAAAAGATCTTTATGGACAGTCATCAATTGAAAAAGAACATATTGAGAATAATACGGCTGTTCGGAATATGATGGGGTAAGCCGAGGAATCTATCCGGAACAATTGCCTGCAGGCGAAGATTTAAAGAAAGTAGAACACCGTTTGAAATCAGAAGAAAAGAAAATAACTAAGAAATAATGAAGGAACCGCTTGAGGAGAAACTATAAATGGGCTGAAACGGTTTGCTCACTTTCACATGCTTCAGTAAATAATTCTTGTGATGTCTGGTTAGGCAAAATAGAACTTTTAGCCATATACTCTTTATTATTGGCATAAATAAAGAGTACGCTTCCCCCTTTTATCGTATTGATAATAGGTTTGGTCAGTGCCTGTGGCAAAGCCGGACAACCGAAACTCCGTCCTAATCTACCCGATTTGCAAACGGATGGATTGGCGTATGCGGCGCCATGAACCACAATGGCACGTTCACGGGCCCGGTCATTTATGCCTTTTTCCAGCCCGTCTAATAAAAGAGAGTATCCGTTTTTACCTTGATATGTGTTTCCGGTAAGATAGAAGCCGAGGGAACTTTTATAAGAGCCGACTTCGTTGGAGAAAGAGGTAGCATAGTTCTCACCGCTGTTTTTTCCATGAGAGACCACTGATGAGTATAGCATCTTTTTCTGTTCCATATCAAAGACAAACAAACGTTTTTCGGTAGAGGGTTTGGTGAAATCAATCAATGTCAGTATGGATTTGCTTTTTTGTTTAATCAAGTTGTATCCTGCCACAGCCTGTCGGAATGCCAGGAAATTGACCACCCCTCCCAATTGCATATCTTCAAATAATTGTTCGCCGTCCATTTTTTGAGGTGTAGGGACAGATGTAGCAACTTTCTTTTCGGGTGTAGCCGTCCGGGTCGATACATTGCTCGACGGAAAGAGGAATAGGAACAGGAGTAAAAAAGTTTTTTGCATGCGTATGGAAAAACTGGATAACGGGTGCAAAGTTACGCACATTTCTATTCCAAAACAAATATAATCGTCTCATTAACAGGTGCCCATTCGAAAATAAACTTGGCATGAGAGGTGGCATTTCTTACACACATATGTGAGCGGGGGATGGTACCCAACGTATAACTGTATTCTATGATCCCTGTTGCCGGCGCATTGGTGGGCACTCCGTGGATATAACCACCATTATTGAAACGACTGGCGTAAGGTGCAAAACCACCGGTGGCGGCAGAACCGTCTTTTAGAAAAATCATTTTAGTCTTTTTCTCTTGTAGAACGAACATACCCAATGGAGTTTCTTGGGCGTATGGAGGACGATGTTGTCCTGTTGTAGCAGGATTCATGCTACGTATCAGCCAGCAGCCCTTTTCTTTCCGTTCCAAAGTAGTTATATTCTGATTATGGCGGTCTATAAAAATAGCTTTGTTGAACACTACGCTGTCGGGAATCAGTTTTATATATTTTGCCGGAGCATACCATTCACCACCTATAAAGACAGGTTCTACTTTGGTAAATTTTCCTTCCTCACCTAGGTGACGGGTAAGAAGTCCATCTAGTCCGTAGCGTTTGGCAGTAAGGGTGTCATCTGTTAGGAAAAGAGGAATTCCCTGATAGCGTTCCACTCCCAATGTGTCGGCTATCCGTTTGTATGCGTCTCTTTTAAAATTTTTCACTAAAGGTGCTTCTCCGTTCCGGTTTTTATAATTCTGTAAGATACACCATTGTGTCGGCTTTCTCTGGATGTTCTCCAACAGCGCCAGTCGTTCCTTTATTTTTTCCCATTGGAAATGACGGGTGGTGTCTTTATAAGGATAGGTATCCTCCAAAGTATGTTTATCATACAGCAGTTCCTTGTCAAGCCTGATGTCTTCGGGTTTGATATCTTTTTCTACAATTTCGGCAATGGCTTCTGTCACAGTATTGTGTACCTCTGTTATCACTTCCTTAATTTCACTATTTGCTTTCGAGGTACATGAGCAGATTGTACAGAAACCAGTCAATAAATATATGAATTCTATTCTTTTCATCATAGACACAGGTTTATGGCTTTCTTCTACAAATATAATTCTTTAAAAGGAATAAACATGCGTTTTTGTTTTTAAATGCAGTGAAAAATTCCTGTTTCTTTGAACAATCTCCCCTATTGCAGACCTTATAAAAGACCGCTGGGAATAATCGCTTATCTTGGCTTGAGGTTTTTACAGAAAAAAAGAATCAACTTAAAAACAAGTATTATGGTGGAATCAACTAGAGTAAGAAGTAAAAGATTATCCTTTTCAGGTAAGAAGACACTGTCTTCCTTTATGCAAGTGAATATTGCCAGTCTGAGACAATCGGGAAAATTGCGTACCAGTGAGACGTATAGAGCTACACTGAACAGTTTTATGAAATTTATGGATGGCAAGGATGTTCTGTTGAGCAATATGGATGCCGAGTTGATGATGGGGTATGAAACTTATTTAAAGGCGCAGGGAGCAAGTATGAACACCGTTTCTTTTTATATGCGTATTTTGCGTGCAACGTATAATCGTGCAGTAGATAAAGGGGTGATCAGACAGCGTTTTCCTTTTAAGCATGTCTATACGGGAGTGGAAAAAACGGTGAAGCGGGCTATTTCTTTTAAAGTAATCAGACAACTGAAGGAGATGGATTTAAGTCACTCTCAGTCAATGGAGTTTGCGCGTGATATGTTTATGTTCAGTTTTTATACTCGGGGAATGTCATTTGTGGACATGGCTTTTCTTAAAAAAACAGATTTAAATAATGGTATGCTGACTTATAGGAGAAAGAAAACCGGTCAGTTGCTTTCCATCAGATGGGAGAAATGTATGCAGGATATAGTGGATAAATATCCTGGAAACTTCTCGACTTATCTTCTTCCTATTATAATTCATATCAGAAAAGATGAAAGATTACAATATAAAAATTCCATCTGCTTGGTAAACAGAAGGCTAAAAGAAATAGGAAAAAAGTTAGGGCTTGTTCATCCTCTGACTATGTATGTGGCGCGCCATTCATGGGCCAGTGTTGCCAGAGGCAAACATATTCCTCTTTCTGTAATAAGTGAAGGAATGGGACATGATTCGGAAAAAACGACTTTGATTTATCTGGCAGCATTGGATACCACCGTGATAGACAAAGCGAATATGGTGGTGCTGAGAGAATTCTTGTGATAATAGGGTAAAGATATTGTTTCTTGTCAAAAAGAGGATATCATATCACAGGGTATCCTCCATTTGACGGGACCAGTGTGTCCAGTGTTTTTTCAATAAATTAGTGTTTGTTCTTTCTAAAGATGATAGCAATTTCTGATGTGGCTGAGTTGAATATGCTTGTTGCAAGGTCGGAACAGCATGATCTCTTTATGTTATCTTTTGTCAGAAGATGCTGTTATAGTAAAGGAAAATCGGATTACAGATAGATCCTGAAAGAATTGCCATAAACCATCATGCTGTTTTCGTCCACCCATTTGTTGTGAAAAAAATATCAGTTCCCAAATATTCAGGATTTTTCCGTAATATGATGATTGTCATAGGTTTGTTTTTATATGAATTATAGTTGATACAACTATATTTTAGTGGATAAACTTGAATAAAAGAAAAGGCAAAGTTTACCTAGATTTTATTCTTTGATTTTGGAGATAATCCTCTTATTACAAGTACTTTATACAAAAAACACCAAGTTAAAATATTGTATATCTCTTATTAAGAGATATATATTTTGTCGCAAATTTAAGCAAAGTTTTGAGAATTAGAACAATTTAGCGAGGAAATTTAATAATTGATTCAAAAAAAACGTTTTTTGAATACAAGATTTAGTCTTCTGAAGTATTCTTATATTAATATAGTTCGTTGATTTATAGTGTGTTATGTGTGCGTAACATATCTCTTAATAAGAGATCTATCGTATAACTGATGACATGCTATATAATAATGTATAGTTGTGAAGATGTTGAAGTGAAGATTAAAAGTAAATAAAAATATGGACTATCTATTCTTGAGACGACACAGACGGACTGCTACTTCGAAGAGGCAGAAAAACCTGCTTCTTAAGGCTGCTGAACGCCAGTGGGAACTACAGTTCGCCAACAAGGGGGCTGAAGGGAGAAAGGTGGATTGTACCCTATATAAATGTATATTGTACAACCTTGAAATAAAGCAAGTCTTTTTGGATTCGGAGCTTTCTTTGAAAAAGTTTAGCGTAATGATAGACACCAACCAAACTTACCTATCGAATGTGGTAAACAAGTATTTCAACTGCAATTTGAAGGAGTTGTTGAATACCTACCGTGTGGAATATGCTAAAGAGTTACTCCATGCTGGGAAATGTTCATTAGAGGAACTCCCACAGCGATGTGGTTTTGCCTCTAGAAGTGCTTTTTATGCCTCTTTTAGTAAAATAGTCGGAATGTCTCCTTTGCGCTTTCTAGCTCGTGAACAGAATAATTCGCTCTTAGAATCAATGATTTATGTATAATCAATTTTAGTTTTTTAAATTTATAAATTTAAAGTTTTTCTATTATGAACAAAAAGTTTTTAAGTGCAATCCTGTTCGGTGCCTTAATGGTGACCTCGACAGGAACATTTGTATCTTGTAAGGACTATGATGATGACATCGACAGCTTAAACGAGAAAGTGGATAAGCTGACTAAAGATTTGTCTGAATTACAGGCCGCAGCTGGAAAATATGTCACAGCTGTCAAGTATGATGCGGCAACAGGTAAGTTGACTGTTACCGGCGGTAACGGTGAAACTTTCCAACTTCCGATGCCTGCTGAACTTCCCACTTACTCTTTGAAAGTTGTAGATGGTAAGATACAGTTGTTAGATGGTGACAAGGTCGTTTCTGAAGCAACCCTGCCTACAACTGATGTTCCTGCGACATTTGATCCTACTTTGTTGAAGTGGAACAATGGCTATCTGTATTATGGAGATGTAAAAATCTCAGGTGTAGAGAAACCTCAAAGCGTTGGTTCTATTACAGAAGTGAAAGATGAAGAAACTGGTGAGGTGATTGGTTATGTCATTGAACTAGATGGCAAATCTGCTACATTCTCTGTCGTAACTGATTTGAAAGCTTTGGTATTTGAACCGGAACTGTACTATCAGGGTATTGAAGCAATTGCTGTAAAATCATTTGTTTACAAGGCTTTGACTGCTACAGATGTAAATGCAGATGCTGATAATAAAGATGATGCTCCTGTAAAAGAAACTGTAACAACTGAGGTCACTCCTGAATTATCTGCTACATACCACATGAACCCATCTACAGCTGATGTTCGTAATTTGGTTAAAGAAGATTTGAAATTCTTGGCTTACGATAAAGAATATGCTCGTGCTGCCGATGGAGTGGTAGTTCCAGAGATTTCTAAGGTTGAACCTAAAAATGGTGAGTTGACTGTTTGGGCTAAGTTGACTGAAGGAACTATTAAAGATATTGTGAATGACAACAAAGTAACAGTTTTGGCTTTACAGGCCAATTATTTGAATGGTGATAACAAACGCTCGGTTATCACTTCTGATTATGCTGCAGTTAAGGCTGTTAAGATTACAGATTTAGTTTTGAATAATGCAAAAGTTGCCGGTGAAAATCATTTGGCTGTTAAAGCTGCCGATGCTATCCAAAATGCTCCTGAAGTAAAAGTAGCTTGGGATGAAACAGTTGATTTGGCAGAATATGTTCAGACTCATTATGGTGCAGGTGATGCTCATACTAAGTGGGATGAAAATGCAGCGTCTGGTACAGTAGAAAAAGCCGGCTTCAGCTATTCTTATGAATTGGTAGGTTATATTGATGGTAGTAACAAAACTTCTCAAAGTGCACATGCCGCATTGAAAGGCTCTGTTTTGAGACCTCAGTTGCCGAAAGATGGTAAAGCTGCTGAATGGGGAGCTACAGAACAAAATCAAGCTACTGTAGGGCGTATGCCGTTGGTTCGTGTATTCTTGAATGATAATAACTCTAAGAAGAAAGTAGCTGTAGGTTACTTGAAGGTGGAAATTACAGGTGCTCCTGCTGAAGACCGTATTACTGCGACAACAGAATATACATTCAATGAAGAATTTACATTGAGCTGTAGAACAGAGGATTGGGTTCAGGAGGTAACTTGGTTCCAGATTGAAGAACAAATTTTGGCTCAGCTGAATATCTCTAAGGAAGATTTCGAAAGAAGTTATATCTATGACGGACCGATGATTCAATATAGTGAAGCAACTTTGGATGCTATGCCTTTGACTAAACTGTCTACTAAGGTTGAACAAACTGAGGCTGATGTTGAAGGTACAATGACTGAAGTTTTGCAATGGACTATTCCTGCAAACTATGCTTATGAATATTTCAGTGCAAATGCTTCAATGAAGGCTATTGTTCGTTACACCAAAGAGAACAAAGACATTCAGGGCAATGTTATTTCTAACGATTATGTATATGTAACATTGACTTGGACTCCTAATCCTCGTAATGTAACCCCGACTGGTACTTTGGCAAATTCTGATAAGACTAAACAAATCTGGTTTGCTAGCAATTCTAATGAAGGAGGTTCAGGCTATGATGAAATCCATGTAAACACTGAAGTTCCTGCTGCAACAGGTCATGATATCATGCGCTTTAATAAATTCATTTTGGATACCTTTAATGGTCATGATGTTACAATTTCTGAAATAGCTTCTGTTTATACAGACTTTGCAGATGCTGAACTGACTAAGACTTTCAGATTTGTTGATCCGAAGGATGCTAAAATGACTGGTGTATCTGGAACAATTTATACACTGAGTGTAAACGCTGATCGTACTCAGTTGTTAGCTAGTACTCCAACTATTGCAAATACAGTCATTGCGACTATTACTGATGCTGTAGATAATAATGGAGAAGATCTTATCGCATTGGCTAACAATGATATTGCTAAAGATTTGTTGAATGTTGCCGGTCGTGATGCATTGGCTGACAACCTGACTGCTAGACTTTCTGTTGAAACAGTAAATGAATGTGGCAAGTCATTGAATGCGGTAGCAAACAATGAATTCGACGTTAAGTTCTTGCGTCCTATCACTGTAGAAGCTGATAAGATGGATAACTTTAAGGATGGTGTAGACGTTGGTGCAGAAGGTTCTAAGATTGATCTTAAGTTGGCATTCACTGACTGGAGAAATGAAGCATTCAAGATTGCTCCGATTAACTATTATACATATTATGGTGTTAAATCAGTTACTATTGATACAAAGGAGGCTGAGACTACCATAAATGGTAAATATGAACCGATCCCTGCCAATTTACAGGTTAAATACGATGGTGTTACTACAGAAGAAATTGCCAAGGGCAACTTTGGTACATTGACTTATATCAACAATAAAGTTGAAGTAGGTGAGTTTGATATCAAACTTCCTGTAGTAGTTGAATATGCGTGGGGTACAGTAAAATTTGATATTGTATGTCATGTAGCTAAGACTGTAGGATAAACTGAGTGAGTAACTCTATTTATAATAAACTTGAAGAAAAGAGTGCTTTCGGGCACTCTTTTTTTCTCTTTACATTATAGTACGTATGAGAAAAACTAATTTGTTGATTCTTGGGCTTGCTTCAATACTCATTGTTTCGTGTGGTCAGGGTGGTAAGAAAGAGGAAAGAGACGATCCATCTACTGTAAAACAAACTATGGCTTTGAGTAAGAAAGATACTATAAAGGTATTGGAACTTACTAATCAGTTTATGACCGCAGTAAAGGAGCAGCGATATGCTGATGCAGCTATTATGCTGCACGAAACGAAAGCGGATGATCCTTTTGCTCAGCCGGAACTTTTGGATAATACTCAGTTAAAGAGTGTGTTGCATAGGCTGAAAGCTTTCCCGATATACGATTATAGCATTACTGACTATATTTTTAAAGAAGCTCTTGATAATGAAGTCCGTTGTAAGGTGATTTTGTTTCCCAAAAATGATGAGAAAGATACACGTCCCAATACTACTACCTGGTATTTTAAGCCGGTTCGTTTTCTAGGGGAGTGGAAGCTTTGTTTTAGAAGCAGTACACAGGGGGATCGTACTTTTGACGCTTCCAATTAAAAATGCTATTGTGAGGAATTAAAGATAGTTTAGGTAAATATCTTCTAAATATGCAGGTGCTGATTTAAAATTAGTACCTGTTTTTTTATGCATAATAAAGATGCACTGTCTATAGAATACAAAAACTTTTTTCTCTTTTCATCCACTTCAAAAGAACCTTTTCTATCTTTGTGCAGATTTGCGTGTAACGAATTGCTTATTTCCATCTTTTATTTATCGGGAAATATCCGTCATTCATCGGGGAAAGAACGTGCATTTATAGAAATACTCTTTCTGTATTGCCTTCATTTGATGAACTTTGTGACCGTAATCCTCGATTATCAATCATTAAAAGAAAGAACAATGAAAACAAAACAAAAAATTCAGTTCAACAGAGGACATGCGTCTGTAAAGTACTTGATGGCATTTCTCTTTATCGCCTGCGGAGGACTCCTTTTGGCACGTAATATGCAATGGATCACAGTTCCCGTTTATGACCTGCTGGTATCCTGGCAGGCAGTTGTGGCAGTAGTCGGCGTTTATTCATTGGTACGTCGTCATTTAGTGTTCGGACTGATATTACTGGGTATCAGTGTCTACTACTTGAATGATCAGCTCAGCGCTTTGTGTGGTACGGATATGCAGGCATTTATGCTGCCTGCTATTCTGATTCTGATAGGAATTGTCACTGTTTTTAGTCATGGTGGGAAATCTAGAAACCATGGGTACGGTCGAACTCCGGAAGAATTTAAAACGATGAATTATACCTCGGCAGATGGCTTTTTGCATTCGGAGAATGCTTTCAGCGGAGTCCGTCAGGTCATATTGGATGAAATGTTGAAGGGGGGGAGTATTCAGACCCGCTTTGGCGGCAGCATCATTGACATGCGACGTACGGACATTCCCGTAGGAGAGACACCGTTGGATGTAGATTGTAAATTTGGGGGCATTGAACTCTATGTGCCTGCGGACTGGACCATAAAATGTCTTTGCAGCACATTCATGGGCGGTTATGAGGACAAACGTTGGGAGAGAGAGGAAAATCCTCAAAAGGTGCTGGTGATAAGGGGGACTCTTTCGTGGAGTGGCTTGGTCGTTAAAAATTAAGACGGGCGGAATATGGATACACATCCTATACAGGCGTCGCCGCAAAGGTGGATAGTTGCTTTGGGCTTGCTGCTGGTTGCCGGCGTACAAGGCCTTTTCCTGTGGGGGTACACAGACGATGGTATATGGGTTTCCTTGTTGGACGGAATGGCTGCAACTCTGCTGTTTGCCCTATCGGCTTATTGGGCATGGTATGTTCTCGGCTTTGTCCATATTTCCATTACTACGCTTTTTATCACTATATTAGGCATATCTTGTACTTTGGTGGGCAGTTTCTTTATCCGGTGGATCTTGGAGTTTATTAATCATGCAGTCTACACTCCTTTTATACTCACACTTCCTTTCCGCCTCTGTTATGTGGCCTTACTGTGGAGCATCATCCTGTTATGGTATCGTTTGCAATCTGCTGCGGGTGAGCGTGAGGAGATGGAAAATCAATTGGTAACCATGCAGGAAACCTGGATGGAAGACCGCAGGAAAGCGGAGGCCAGCCGGAAGAAAGAGGAAGAAGCCGGTGCGGATGCGGAAGACTGCCTGGATCGGATCACAGTGAAAGATGGGACTAAAATTCATTTGATAGAATTGGCGGACTTGCTTTATATTCAGTCTTGTGGCGACTATGTGACATTGATTACTCCTGAAAGGGAGTATATTAAAGAACAGACGATGAAATATTTTGAAACTCATCTGCCTGGATCAGACTTTGTCCGTATCCATCGTTCGGCCATCGTTCAGGTTAAGCAGATATCCCGTCTGGAATTGTTCGGCAAGGAGTCTTATCAACTGATCTTAAAAAACGGTCGAAAGCTGAAAGTCAGTAATAGTGGCTACCGTTTGCTGAAAGAGCGCTTAAATCTCTAATTTATATTGTTAGGTAATATGGCCGGAAGGAAAAGGGGAGGGTGACATGTGTGGAACTGTCCTGTAACAGGAATGAAATCCGTTTGTCATGAAACCTTTAATAGAGTGTAACTCTCACGAAACTTAACCCATCTACTTTTGCGACAGATTTATAACGCATAAAAAAGTATATGAAAAAGGTTGTTAGAGCTGTGTCTCTTATGCTACTGATGGCAGGTGTTTGTGGAAATGCATTTGCCGAGGAAAATGAAAACATTGTCCGGCAAGGCACTATTCGCGGACGTGTGATAGACAATGGAAAACAAATTCTACCGGGTGCTTCCATCTTTATTGAGAATCTGAAAACCGGAGTGATCAGTGATGTGAACGGTTTCTACACATTACCCAATCTGAAGCCCGGCACTTACACCGTCAAAGTGACCTATGTAGGTTATAGCCCTATTGAAATGAAAGTTACCGTTCCCGAAGGCAAGACTTTAGAGAAAGATATAGTGATGAATGAAGGGGTGGAACTGCAGGAAGTGCAGGTGAAGGGAGCTTTTCAAGGGCAGAAGAAAGCAATCAATACACAAAAAAATAATCTGGGTATCACCAATATCGTATCTGCCGACCAAGTAGGGAAATTTCCCGACTCAAACATAGGTGATGCATTGAAACGTATCAGTGGCATCAATGTGCAATACGATCAAGGCGAGGCCCGTTTTGGACAAGTCCGCGGCACTAGTGCCGATTTAAGCTCCGTCACCATTAATGGTAATCGTGTCCCATCTGCTGAGGGGGATACTCGTAACGTGCAGTTGGACTTGATTCCTGCCGATATGATTCAGACCATCGAAGTAAGCAAAGTCGTTACACCCGATATGGACGGCGATGCTATCGGTGGTTCCATCAATCTGGTAACTAAAAATTCTCCTTATAAACGTACTATCAATGCCACAGCGGGAAGTGGTTACAATTGGATCAGCGAGAAAGCCCAGTTGAATTTAGGCTTCACTTACGGAGACCGTTTCTTCAATGACAGACTGGGCATGTTGCTCTCCGCTTCTTATCAGAATGCTCCTTCCGGTTCTTATGATACTGAATTCATGTGGGAACAAAATGAGGATGGCAAAGTATATGTCAGCGATTATCAGATGCGTCAGTACTTTGTCACCCGTGAACGTCAAAGTTATTCGGCGGCTTTTGACTTCGAACTCAATGAAAACCATAAATTGACTTTCAAGGGTATTTTTAACAACCGCAATGACTGGGAAAACCGTTACCGTACCAATATCAAGGATTTGGACGAGAACGGAAAAGGCACAGTCCGCATCCAAACCAAAGCTGGTACTCCTGATAATCGCAATGCCCGTCTGGAGCGTCAGCGTACCATGGATTTCGCTTTGGGCGGAGAACACTTATGGGGAGCAATCGGCATGGATTGGAATGCCAGTTATGCAAAAGCTACAGAAGAACGCCCTAATGAGCGTTATCTTGACTTCCAACTGAAAAAGCAGGAATTTGATATAGACTTGAGTGATGAACGCCAGCCGTTGGCAACACCCACAGCAGGTTCTACCCTGACACTGAGTGATAAGTTCAGCTTGAAAGAACTGACAGAACAACAGGAAGACATCAAAGAAGAGGATATGAAATTTTCGGCCAATTTCAAAACCAGTTTGAATAATGGAGCCAAACTGAAGTTCGGTGCGAAAGTAGTACGTAAAACGAAAGAAAAAGAAATAGACTTCTACGAATATACTCCGAAAGACGAGGATGCCTTCATGACCAACAGCCTGAAAAATACGGTAGACCAGAGTACGGATAAATTTATGCCGAGCGACAAATATCAGGTAGGAACATTTGCCAGTAAAGAATATGTGGGTGGATTGAACTTAAATGATGCTTCCCAATTCGATAAAGAACAGGTACAAGCCGAATTGGCTGAGAACTTTGAGGCTCGTGAAACTGTAAGTTCCGGGTATGTACGATTTGACCATAAATTTACCTCTGATATAAACTTGATGGCAGGGCTCCGCATAGAGCACACTTCTCTTCGTTATACCGGTCGTAACTATGATGATGAAACAGATAAGACCACCAAGACCGGCCGCGTCGTCAACAGTTATGTGAATTTCCTTCCTTCTATTTTGGTGAAATGGGATGTAAATGATGATTTCAAGATACGCGGTTCTTACACGCAGACCTTGAGCCGACCCAAATATTCAGCTTTGGTTCCTAGCGTGAATATCAACCGTGGCGATAATGAAATAAAGATTGGTAACTCTGACCTGAAACCTACTATTTCTTACAACTTCGATTTGAGTGCCGATTATTATTTCAAGAGTGTAGGTTTGGTGAGCGCAGGCTTTTTCTATAAGAAAATAGACGATTTCATCGTAGATCAGGTACTGACCAACTATGAATACCAAGGAACAGAATATACCCGTTTCACTCAGCCCAAGAATGCAGGAAATGCTAATCTGTGGGGATTGGAATTTTCTTATCAGCGTGATTTCGGCTTCATTGCTCCGGCCTTGAAGTATGTGGGTTTCTATGGAACCTATACTTATACTCACTCACGTGTGGAGGACTTTAACTTCGAAGGACGTGAGAACGAGAGCGGGTTGAGTTTGCCGGGGTCTCCCGAGCATACGGCGAATGCCTCTCTTTACTTTGAAAAAGGAGGCTTGAATGTGCGCCTGAGCTATAACTATGCCTCCAGTTTTATCGATGAAATGGGCCCAAGTACATTTTATGACAGATATTATGATGCCGTGAACTATATGGATGTGAACGCCAGTTATACCTTTGGCAAGAAGGTGAAGATGACCTTTTATGCTGAGGCGAACAATCTGCTGAACCAGCCGCTCCGTTACTACCAGGGTACGAAGGACCGTACTATGCAGGCAGAATATTATGGCGTGAGAATGAATGCAGGTTTAAAAATAAATTTCTAAAAATTAAGTATATGAAAACGTTGATGATGATTAGAAAAATGAAAGAAGTATTGACATGGGTATGGATTGTTGTCATTGGTGCGGCTATCTGCCTGAATGTGTGTGCCCAGACTCCACAAGATTGGAAAGGACTGGAGAAACAACTGAATTTTTATATGGCTAACGATTTGGGACGTAACGGTTATTATGACCAGAAGCCCATAGCCGAGCTGATGGGAGAAATGGCGGATGTTATTGGTCCCGAGTGTGTGTTTGCAGCTGGAGACGTGCACCACTTTGAAGGTGTACGCAGCGTTAACGATCCGCTTTGGATGACCAACTACGAGTTGATTTACAGCCATCCCGAACTGATGATAGACTGGTTCCCGATCTTGGGAAATCATGAATACCGGGGTAATACGCAGGCTGTGTTGGATTATACCAATGTGAGTCGTCGCTGGTCGATGCCTGGTCGTTATTATACCAAAGTTTTTGAGAAGAAAGGAACTGCCATCCGTTTTGTGATGATAGATACCGCTCCTCTGATTGACAAATACCGTAACGAGAGCGAAACTTATCCGGATGCCTGCAAACAGGACATGGACAAGCAACTGGCATGGATAGACTCTGTGCTTACTGCTGCCAAAGAAGATTGGGTTGTCGTAATAGGGCATCATCCCATTTATGCTGAAACGTCGAAAGACGACAGTGAACGCAGCGATATGCAGAAACGTCTGGATCCTATCCTCCGTAAACATAAGGTGGATATCTATGCATGCGGACACATTCATAACTTCCAGCATCTTCGTGTGCCGGGCAGTGATATCACTATGTGGTAAATTCGGCAGGTTCGTTGAGCCGTAAGGTAAAACCAGTGGAAGGCACTCAGTTCTGCAGTCCCGAACCGGGCTTTTCTATCTTCACGGCAGACAAGAAAGAACTGGATATGCATATGATTGATAAGAAAGGAAAAGTAATCTATACTGTAAAACGCACCAAATAGGGATAGTTATTTTAGGGAAAAAGAGTACATTTGCGGTGTAAAACTGTAAATGTACTCTTTGTTATGTTGAATACACTCCTTTTGATTGGTGGTCTGGCTCTTATTTTGGCTGGTGCAAATGGCTTGACAGATGGTTCTGCAGCGGTTGCCAAACGTTTCCGTATTTCTGATTTGGTAATCGGGCTTACCATTGTAGCTTTTGGCACTTCGGCTCCCGAATTGGTTATCAGTGTGCTTTCTGCATTGAATGGCAGTGCTGAAATGGCTATTGGTAATGTGGTGGGTAGTAATATATTCAATGCTTTGATGATTATAGGCTGTACTGCGTTGGTACTCCCCATAAAAGTAGGTGAGGGGACGATGAGTAAAGAGATTCCGTTAGTCATTCTTTCTTCATTGGTACTGTTTGTCTGTGCCAATGACATGATGCTGGACAGGGAAGCGGTCAATGTTATCAGCCGTTCCGATGGGTTTGTTCTGTTGGCTTTCTTCCTTATATTTATGCGTTATACATTTGCTATCGCTCGTAATGGGGCAGATGAGGCAGGAGAAGAGCAGAAGATTAAGGAAATGCCTGTATGGAAATCGGTGTTGTATATTGCAGGAGGACTGGCCGGGCTCATATTTGGCGGACAGCTTTTTGTCGACGGGGCAAGCGGGCTTGCCCGTTCATGGGGTGTCAGTGAATCGGTAATCGGACTGACATTGGTAGCCGGAGGTACTTCCTTGCCGGAGCTTGCTACATCTGTTACGGCAGCTTTAAAGAAGAATCCGGGAATTGCTATCGGCAATGTCATCGGTAGCAATCTGTTCAATATATTCTTTGTACTGGGGTGCAGCGCTACGGTATCACCGCTTCCGATGGGGAATATAAATAATCTCGATTTAAGTGTGCTGATTGCTTCCTCCCTGTTGTTGTGGCTGGTAGGCTGGTTTTTCCGTAAACGTACCATAACCCGTCTTGAAGGCGCATTGATGGTTGGCTGTTATGTCGTTTATACCGCCTATCTTATTGCCCAACAGTAAAAAAGCCATAAAAAGAATAAGTTATCTGCAAAAAAACTTCTATCTTTACACCCTGAATTTTTATAAAAATACAGCATGGCTATTACCATTAAAAAAGTCAGTTCAAAGAAAGAACTTAAGACATTTATACGGTTCAACTACGAGTTATACAAAGAGAATCCTTATTCCGTACCCGACTTGTACGATGATATGCTGAATACGTTCAGCCCGAAGAAGAATGCCGCTTTCGAGTTTTGTGAGGCGGAGTATTTTCTGGCATATAAGGATAACAAGGTGGTAGGACGTATTGCAGGGATTATAAATAAACGCGCAAACGAAACTTGGAATAAAAAAGAAGTCCGTTTCGGATGGATTGATTTCCTGGATGATATCGAAATATCACGCGCCTTGTTGGATGCAGTAGCCCAATGGGGTAAATCGAAGGGAATGGATACCATTCAGGGACCTTTGGGCTTTACCGACTTTGATGCGGAGGGTATGCTGATAGAAGGATTCGACCAATTGAGCACCATGGCGACTATCTATAATTATCCTTATTATCCACAGCATATGGAGAAGTTGGGATTCGAAAAGGATGCCGATTGGGTGGAATATAAAATTTATATTCCGGATGCAATTCCTGATAAGCATAAGCGTATCAGTGATTTGATTCAACGTAAGTTTAACTTGAAGGTGAAGAAATATACATCGGGTAAGAAAATTGCGGCCGAATATGGCCAGGCTATCTTCGAATTGATGAATGAGGCTTATGCTCCGCTTTATGGTTTCTCGGCTTTGTCTCAAGGACAGATTAACCAGTATATAAAGATGTATTTGCCTATTGTAGATTTGCGTATGGTGACCTTGGTGACCGATGCTGAAGATAAACTGGTGGCGGTGGGTATTTCAATGCCTTCTTTGTCCGAAGCGTTACGAAAAGCGAAGGGGCGTTTGCTGCCTATGGGCTGGTATCATTTGCTGAAAGTGCTGTTTTTGCATAAATATCCCCCTATGCTGGACTTGTTGCTGGTTGCTGTAAAACCTGAGTATCAGAACAAAGGAGTCAATGCTTTGTTATTCTCGGACTTGATTCCTGTATATCAGCAACTGGGATTCAAGTATGCCGAAAGTAATCCGGAACTGGAACTGAATGGAAAGGTGCAGGCCCAGTGGGAATATTTCAAGACCGAGCAGCATAAACGCCGTCGTGCTTATAAAAAGAGTATTCTGTAACAACGATATATAAAAATGTGATAAGTCAATATGGAAGAAAACAACGAACTGATAAACAATCCCGCTGTAGAATATACCGACGATAACATCCGCCACCTCAGTGACATGGAGCATGTGCGTACCCGTCCCGGTATGTATATTGGAAAGTTGGGTGACGGATCACATGCCGAGGACGGTATCTACGTCCTTCTGAAAGAAGTTCTCGACAACAGTATCGATGAATTCAAAATGCAGGCGGGTAAAAAGATTGAGATTATCATTGAAGAAAATCTCCGTGTCAGCGTGCGTGACTATGGTCGGGGTATTCCGCAGGGAAAACTTATTGAGGCTGTAAGTGTGCTGAATACGGGAGGTAAATATGACAGTAAGGCGTTTAAGAAGAGTGTCGGACTGAATGGGGTCGGTGTGAAAGCTGTCAACGCATTGAGTTCGCGCTTCGAGGTGCGCAGCTATCGTGATGGAAAGGTGCGTATCGCTACCTTTGCCAAGGGAGACTTGTTGACGGATACCACACAAAATACAACAGAGGAGAACGGTACTTATATTTTCTTTGAACCGGATAACCTGTTATTTGAGAATTACAGTTTCCGTCCGGAGTTTGTGGAAACCATGCTCCGCAATTATACCTATCTGAATACAGGACTGGCCATTATCTATAACGGTCAGCGTATCTTGTCCCGTAACGGGTTGGTGGATTTGCTTAACGACAACATGACGGCTGTGGGATTATATCCCATCATCCATTTGAAGGGAGAAGATATTGAGATAGCCTTTACGCATACCGGCCAGTATGGTGAAGAGTATTACTCTTTTGTCAACGGACAGCATACGACTCAGGGAGGTACGCATCAAAGTGCTTTCAAAGAGCATATTGCCCGTACCATCAAGGAATATTTCAACAAGAACATGGATTATTCCGATATCCGTAACGGACTGGTGGCTGCCATTGCCGTCAATGTGGAGGAACCGTTGTTCGAAAGTCAGACTAAAATCAAGCTGGGCTCTACCAATATGGCTCCCGGTGGTCCTACCGTCAATAAATTTGTAGGTGATTTTGTAAAGACTGAGGTCGATAACTATCTGCACAAGCATACGGACGTGGCCGATGTGATGTTGCAGAAGATTCAGGAGTCGGAGAAAGAGCGTAAAGCGATAGCCGGAGTGACGAAACTGGCACGTGAGCGAGCCAAGAAGGCAAATCTTCATAACCGGAAGTTACGTGACTGCCGCTTTCATCTGAACGATGTCAAAGGGGACAAGAAGGAGGAAAGCTGCATCTTCATTACCGAGGGAGACTCGGCAAGCGGTTCTATCACCAAGAGCCGTGATGTAAATACTCAGGCAGTATTCAGTTTGCGTGGTAAGCCGTTGAATTCTTACGGGCTGACCAAGAAGATTGTATATGAGAATGAAGAGTTTAACCTGCTTCAGGCTGCTCTGAACATAGAGGACGGTATGGAAGGATTACGATATAATAAGGTAATTGTAGCTACAGATGCTGATGTAGACGGTATGCACATCCGTTTATTGCTTATTACTTTCTTCCTGCAATTCTTCCCTGACTTGATAAAGAAAGGTCATGTATATATCCTTCAAACCCCTTTATTCCGTGTCCGCAACCGCAAGAAAGGAGTTTATGAAACCGTATATTGTTATTCGGAAGAAGAACGGATTGCCGCTATCGAACGGTTAAGCCCCAATCCCGAAATTACCCGATTCAAAGGTTTGGGAGAGATCTCACCCGATGAATTCAAGCACTTTATCGGCAAAGACATGCGTCTGGAGCAAGTTTCCCTCCGCAAGACTGACCTGGTGAAAGAATTGCTGGAGTTTTATATGGGTAAGAACACCATGGAACGTCAGAATTTTATTATAGATAACCTTGTTATAGAAGAAGACATTGCGTGAATCACTAACAAATATGAGAAGAGCCATATTTCCGGGGACATTTGATCCCTTTACCATCGGCCATTATTCGGTCGTGAAAAGAGCATTGACCTTTATGGATGAAGTGGTAATCGGTATCGGTATCAATGAGAATAAGAAGACTTGGTTTCCTACAGAGAAACGAGTGGAGATGATTGAGAAACTTTTTGCTGATGATCCCCGGGTAAAGATCGACGCTTACGATTGTTTGACCATAGACTTTGCCAGAGCTAAAGAAGCGCAGTTCATTGTTCGTGGAATCCGCACCGTACACGATTTTGAATATGAGGAAACCATAGCCGATATCAACCGGAAACTGGCCGGTATAGAAACTATTCTGTTATTTACGGAGCCGGAACTTACTTCTATCAGCTCTACTATTGTGAGAGAATTATTGCAGTTTGGTAAAGACGTAACACCATTCTTACCTGAAGGAATGAAAATAGACTGATCATGAAATATACTATGTACTTTGCAGGCTTGATTGCCTGCTTTTTTTCTATTGTAGCCGTACAGGCTCAGGAAAATAAGTTTCTGAATTCTCCGGCACGCAAATTACAGTTGGCGGAGTTTGCCATTGCCAACCTTTATGTAGACGAAGTCAATGAGGGGAAACTTGTAGAGGAAGCCATCGTAAAAATGCTGGAACAGCTTGATCCTCATTCTACTTATTCCGACCCGGAGGAAGTGAAGAAAATGAACGAGCCGCTGCAGGGAAACTTTGAAGGTATCGGCATACAGTTCAATATGGCAGAAGATACATTGTTGGTGATACAGCCCGTATCGGGCGGTCCTTCCGAAAAAGCAGGTATTCTGGCCGGCGATCGTATCGTCATGGTGGAAGATACGCTGATAGCCGGTGTAAAGATGAGCACCGAAGATATCATGCGTCGTCTTCGTGGTCCTAAAGATTCAAAAGTGAATTTGAAAATACTTCGCCGAGGGGTGAAGGAACTGCTCCCTTTTACGGTGAAAAGGGATAAAATACCTGTTTACAGCCTGGATGCTTCCTATATGATTAAAGATAAGATTGGTTATATCCGTATCAACCGTTTTGCCGCCACTACCCATGAAGAGTTCAAGAAAGCGTTAGCTGAATTGCAGAAAAAAGGGATGAAAGATTTGATTCTTGATTTGCAAGGCAATGGCGGAGGTTATTTGAACGCTGCCATCGATATTGCCAACGAGTTTCTGGGCAAAAAGGAACTGATAGTCTATACGGAAGGCCGTCGTAATCCCCGTAGTGAATTTTTTGCTAAAGGTACGGGCGAGTTCCAGAATGGTCGTCTGATTGTATTGGTCGATGAATTCTCGGCTTCTGCCAGTGAGATTGTGACCGGAGCTGTTCAGGATTGGGACAGAGGAGTCGTTGTGGGCCGGCGCAGCTTTGGTAAAGGCTTGGTGCAGCGTCCCATTGATTTGCCGGACGGGTCGATGATTCGTTTGACGGTGGCCCGTTATTATACTCCTGCCGGACGTTGTATCCAGAAACCTTACGAAAGCATTGAAAAGTATAATGAGGACCTGATAGACCGTTATAATAAAGGAGAGATGATGAGTGAAGACAGCATTCACTTCCCGGATTCACTGAAGTTCAAAACTCATAAGCTGGCTCGTACGGTATATGGCGGTGGGGGAATTATGCCCGATTATTTTGTGCCGATTGATACGACTCTCTATACTAAATATCATCGTCAGTTGCGTGATAAAGGGGCGTTGATGAAAGCTCACTTTCATTTTATTGATGCCCATCGTAAAGAATGGCTGGGCAAATACAAGACTTTCAATGAATTCTACAAACGTTTTGAAGTGACTCCGGATATGTTGGCACAACTGGTTGCTACCGGCAAGGAGATGGGAGTGGAATATAATGAAGAAGAATACCAGAAGGCCCTTCCTTTGCTGAAATTGCAGATGAAAGCATTGATAGCCCGTGATTTATGGGATATGAATGAGTATTATCACGTCATCAATGATGCCAATGAAAGTATCAGGAAAGCACTGGAGCTGCTGGAACAACCGGATTTTGAAGGATTGCTGCTAAAAAAACGATAGTCAAGACTTTATATTAACTGCAGGGGCGCATAGTTGCACTCCTGCATCCAACCATCACTTTATCTGTCTCCCGAACAGCACCTTATTCAGCCATCGGTTTACATAAATATTTGCAAAAGCACATCCTACTCCGATCGCTGCTCCTGCCACTACATCACTGGGATAATGCACTCCTTGGTTCATTCGTGCAAACCCCACTCCACAGGCCCATACGGCAGAAGGAGCGATGACATACCATTTGGGATAAGTGATAGAAAGCGAAGTTGCCAGGGAAAAAGCGGCGGCTGTGTGTCCTGAAGGAAACGACGGGCTGTCTGCATCCGGTGCTCCGTATGCATGAATCTTATCCGGATACTTTACAAAAGGCCGGTCACGTCCTATGATATGTTTGGCAGCGTATGTGATACCTACCGCCTCAATCACACTGGTTCCTATGTAAACGGCATCTTTCAGCATCGGCTGGTCTTTCTTTATCAATGCATAGAGTCCCATGGCGGCAGGCACTCCTACGGGCAGAATCACTCCGCTGGCGGATAGTCCTCTGCTGAGGCCGTGTACCTTCCATTTATTGATGGTTTTCAATGTGTTGATATCTATATTCTGGGCCGGGAGGCTGAATGTAAAACTTACTGTCAACAAGAGGAAAATAATTCTTCGTATATCCATTTTGTTTGGTTTTTGTTCGGTACAAAGATAGAAAAATAATGTAATTCGCATTTACCCTTCCCGAATTAAAGAATAATTTCCATAATTCCTTGTATTATCGCTAGAATTCCTTTACTTTTGCATCGTGAATACACAGCTTTTAACAGAATTTTTAGTTCTAACAATTAAATAATTTAAATTCAATCATTTATGTGGTTAAGTAATTCATCTATTGGAAGGAAAGTGGTGATGAGTGTCACAGGTATCGCCCTTGTCCTGTTTCTGACGTTTCACATGGCGATGAACCTTGTTGCGCTCTTCTCGGAAGATGCTTACAACATGATTTGTGAATTCTTGGGAGCTAACTGGTACGCGTTGGTTGCAACTGCCGGACTGGCTGCTCTGTTCGTAATCCACATCATCTACGCTTTCTGGTTGACCATGCAGAACCGTGCAGCTCGTGGTAGCGAACGCTATGCAGTGAACGTTAAACCTAAAACTGTGGAATGGGCATCTCAGAACATGCTTGTCCTGGGTATTATCGTCATTGCCGGATTGGCTCTTCACTTTGCCAATTTCTGGTACAAAATGCAGTTTGCCGAAATCATCGGTGTTCATGATTTAGGTGCGTTCGGCCCTACAGACGGTGCCGCTTACATCCGTGAAACATTCGGATGCCCTGTATTTACAGTGCTTTACCTCATTTGGTTAGCAGCTTTATGGTTCCACCTGACTCACGGATTCTGGAGCGCTTTGCAGACATTGGGCTGGAGCAACAAAATCTGGTTCGAGCGTTGGAAGACTATTGGTAACATCTACTCTACTTTGGTAGTTCTTGGTTTTGCAGCAGTAGTCGTTATCTACTTCGTAAAATCACTCGCTTGTGGTGCTTGCTAATCGTAAATTGTAAATGATAAAATTGTAAATGAATATGGCTACTATAGATTCTAAAATTCCTGAAGGCGCTTTAGCCGAGAAATGGACCAATTATAAAGCTCATCAAAAATTGGTAAACCCTGCCAACAAACGTCGTCTTGACATTATTGTGGTAGGTACCGGTTTGGCAGGTGCTTCGGCTGCTGCTTCACTGGGTGCTCTGGGTTTCAAGGTATTAAACTTCTGTATCCAGGACTCTCCCCGTCGTGCACACTCCATCGCTGCACAGGGAGGTATCAATGCTGCTAAGAATTATCAAAATGATGGTGACTCCGTTTACCGTCTTTTCTATGATACAATTAAAGGTGGTGACTACCGTGCACGCGAAGCCAACGTTTACCGTCTGGCCGAAGTGTCAAATGCTATTATCGACCAGTGCGTAGCTCAAGGTGTTCCTTTCGCTCGCGAATACGGTGGTTTGCTTGACAACCGTTCATTCGGTGGTGCTCAGGTATCACGTACATTCTATGCCCGCGGCCAAACCGGACAGCAGTTGTTGTTGGGTGCTTATTCTGCATTGAGCCGTGAAGTTCAGCGTGGTAACGTGAAATTGTACACTCGTTATGAAATGTTGGACGTTGTGCTGATTAAGGATAACGAAGGTGTGGAACGCGCCCGTGGTATCATTGCCCGTAACTTGGTTACAGGTAAGATTGAACGTTTTGCTGCTCACGCAGTAGTAATCGGTACCGGTGGTTATGGTAATACTTATTTCTTGTCTACCAACGCTATGGCGTCAAATGGATCGGCTGCTATGCAGGTTTACCGCAAAGGTGCTTATTTTGCTAATCCTTGTTTTGCACAGATCCACCCGACCTGTATTCCTGTACACGGTGACAAGCAGTCTAAACTGACTTTGATGTCTGAGTCATTGCGTAATGACGGACGTATCTGGGTTCCGAAAAAGCTGGAAGATGCCAAGGCATTGCAGGCAGGAACTAAAAAACCGACTGATATACCTGATGCAGACCGTGACTTCTATCTGGAACGTCGTTATCCGGCATTCGGTAACTTGGTTCCTCGTGACGTTGCTTCACGTGCTGCGAAAGAACGTTGCGACGCAGGTTTCGGTGTGAACAACACAGGTTTGGCTGTATTCCTCGACTTTAAGTATGCTATCGATCGTCTGGGTGAAGATGTAGTTCGTGCCCGTTACGGTAACTTGTTCGATATGTACGAAGAAATCACTGATGAAAATCCGTATAAAACTCCGATGATGATCTTCCCGGCTATCCATTATACGATGGGTGGTATCTGGGTTGACTATGAACTGATGACCTCTATCAAGGGTCTGTATGCTATCGGTGAAGCTAACTTCTCTGACCACGGTGCAAACCGTTTGGGTGCATCTGCATTGATGCAGGGATTGGCTGACGGTTACTTCGTATTGCCTTACACTATCCAGAACTATTTGTCAGACCAGATTCAGGTTCCCCGTTTCTCAACAGACCTTCCCGAATTCGTAGCTGCCGAAAAGGCTGTAAACGATAAGATCCAGAGACTGATGAATATCAAGGGTCATCGTTCTGTAGACTCTATTCACAAGGAGCTGGGTCACATCATGTGGGACTTTGTAGGTATGGGACGTACCAAGGAATCTTTGACTACTGCTCTGGCTAAACTGAAAGAAGTAAGAAAGACCTTCTGGAGCGACCTTCGCATTCCGGGTGAAGCTAATGAATTGAATGTAGAACTTGAAAAGGCAATCCGCCTGGCTGATTTCATCGAAATCGGTGAGCTGATGGCTTACGATGCATTGAACCGTGAGGAATCTTGTGGTGGTCACTTCCGTGAAGAGCACCAGACTCCGGAAGGTGAAGCACTTCGTCACGATGACAAGTTCTCGTATGTAGCTTGCTGGAAATACACCGGTGAAGGAAAAGAACCCGAATTGATCAAGGAAGATTTGAACTATCAGTTCGTTAAGGTTCAAACTCGTAACTATAAGTCTTAATTATTAATTGTATAGAAATCATGGATAAAAATATAAGTTTCACACTGAAAGTTTGGCGTCAGAAAGGTCCTAAGGACAAAGGACATTTTGATACCTTCCAAATGAAAGATATTCCGGGTGATACCTCATTCCTGGAAATGATGGACATCTTGAACGAGCAGCTTATCAATGAAGGTAAAGAACCTATCGTATTCGACCACGACTGTCGCGAAGGTATCTGCGGTATGTGCTCTATGTATATCAACGGACATCCTCACGGACCTGCTACAGGTGCTACTACCTGCCAGATTTATATGCGTCGTTTCAAAGACGGTGACACCATTACTGTTGAGCCTTGGCGTTCTGCCGGTTTCCCGGTAATCCGCGACTTGATGGTAGACCGTAGCGCATACGACAAAATTATGCAGGCCGGTGGTTACGTGTCAATCAATACCGGTGGTATTCCTGACGCTAACGCAATTCCTATTGCAAAACCTATTGCTGACGAGGCTATGGATGCTGCTGCATGTATCGGTTGTGGTGCTTGTGTTGCTGCATGTAAGAATGGTTCTGCCATGTTGTTTGTTTCTGCAAAGGTCAGTCAGTTGGCACTGTTACCTCAGGGTAAAGTGGAAGCTGCACGCCGTGCGAAAGCTATGTTGAGCAAGATGGATGAACTGGGCTTTGGTAACTGTACAAACACTCGTGCTTGTGAGGCAGAATGTCCGAAGTTGGTTTCTATCAGCAACATCGCTCGTTTGAACCGTGAATTTATTGCTGCGAAGCTGAAAGACTAATCACGGTTAGTTTTACTTGATATTTGAGAATGCCCTGCCTTTGGTGGGGCATTTTTTTTGCCTGGGGCTTCTTCTTTTTCTCTCTTACGTATGTTTCTGGGAGAATCGCCAAAGAACTTCTTACAGAAGTTGGAGAAATGTGAGAGAGATTCGAATCCATGTTCGAAGCAGATTTCGGAGATGGAAGCCTCTGTATAGCGCAATTGGTAGAGGATACTTTCTTTGCGCTGCTTCATCATCCATTCATAGGCCGGTTCGTTGAAGATAGCCTTGAAAATACGGCGGAAGGTGGTGACGCTATAGCCGCCCAGTTGTGCGAAGTCTTCTACAGACTTTATTTGCTTGTGGTGTTTTAATATAAAATATTCAAAGCTGTTGGTATACTTGGACAAACTGTGTACAATGGGGGAAAGCTCATAGTCTGTATAGTAGTGCGCCAGTAGATAATACAGTTCTTTACGCTTGAATTCAAGCAGTTCTTTACAGATTTTGTCTATATTCAGATAGGAGGTAACTCCTTCAAGGAAAAGCTTTATTTCGGGCTTTATTTTAAGTGGCTCGGAGATGAGTGGCGGGGGCACGTTTTTCAATATATAGGTATAGCGGTCATAACAGAAAGCTTTGGGGTCATCGAATGTGTACAGAATACCTTCCGAGTCTGTCATGGCCAGTATTTCCACTTTTGATGCGATAGCTTGCAGTACAAATTCTCCGGGATTGATGATAGTACCGGCATATTCTTCACTATTGATGAGTATTTGGCCTTTGAGTAAGAAAAATAAGATATTAGTTTCACACTTATGTGGGGGTAAGTGGAAACCTTTTTTGTTATGTGTGTAATGGATGCTATTCTCCACTGCTTTAGGGCATTGGGTACAATCCATCCTTTCATTACAGGGCAGACCAGACATATATAGATGTTAGAGACGCTTGTGTTCTTTTTTTTGATTTGACAAATGTAGGTCAAATATGGATAATTTGCAATAAGTTTCAAGAAAAAGACCGAAGAATCCTGTTTCCACTTGTTTGTCTTCTGCCGTTACGGAAAACGATAGCCTGTGGGCATGAGCATAGAGGGCTAAATTTGTGTGGCCAAACAAAAAGAAGTTGCAATTGTTGGGAAAGTAGCAGAAAGAAAGTATCTTTGTGTGTACCCCATGGGGAGGTATACCGGCTAAAACAGCATAGATTATGGAATTTGTAGTATCATCAGATAAGAAATTATTGCCCTACGGCATGATGAAATTCGCGGATATACGCCTTGATGGTTATTATTATGTGGACAAGACCATGTATATCCCGTTGATAGAACGCTCCAACCGTTATTTTTTCTTTATCCGTCCGCGTCGTTTCGGCAAAAGTCTGACGCTGAATATGCTGTAACATTACTATGATGTACGAACCAAGGATAAATTCGACGCCCTGTTTGGAGACCTCTACATAGGGAAGTATCCTACACGTGACTGGAACAGCTACTTGGTATTGTATCTCAATTTCTCCGGTATCATTGGCGAACTGCATAACTATCGTGCCGGATTGGACGCACATTGCCAAACCTGTTTCGACTATTTCTGTGATATTTATGCGGAATACCTGCCGCAGGGTATCAAAGAACAGTTGGACGCAAAGAATGGGGCGGTAGAACAATTAGACTATCTTTATCATGAGTGTGAGCGTGCCGGTCAGGATATTTATCTTTTTATCGATGAGTATGACCATTTTATCAATGCCATCCTTTCGGATGTCGAAAGCCTGCACCGATATACGAAGGAAACGCACAAGGAAGGATATCTGCGTGCATTCTTCAACAAGATAAAATCCGGTACCTATTCCAGCATCAAACGCTGTTTCATTACCGGAGTCAGCCCTGTGACGATGGATGTGGTTGTTTCTAGGGGTATTTTATGATTGAGGACGGCTGATTGTCAACAGGTAAAAATGCTCCGCAAATGAAATCGCAAATGATAGAGGGGATGATGCGGTGTTTCATTGCGGAGCGGGGAATTGTTATGTTTATCTGTATGTTTGTCGGGGGATTTGTAAATTCATTAATTTATAGTTTGTTGGTTTCTTATAATACAGGAGTTTTAGGAGTTTGCTCGTTATCAGTGGCATTCCAATCTTCATCATATGTTGTGTTTACACTCATTTTTTCTGCACCAACCGGTAAAGTTAGTATATAGCGGATACTTTGCCCATTAGTCCATTCTCCTGTTAAAGCTACTTCTTTTGATCCGTTAAAGAATGTTGCATTATCTTTCTCTGTTTTATACTTGACTGTAATTTTAGCATCAGTAAGAGATTGTGGGTACAGCATTAATGAATTATTATTTTGTGTATAATCATAAATATCATCTTTGGCTGTTACGGTGTTATCAAATGTATAGCTATAACCACTAGCAGGTGCACTTCCTGTGATATTCCAATTTCCACCTTTTCCTTCAGTTCCTCCGAATGTGTACGTTGCAGCACCACCTTTTGCACCGGTGATAGTTATGCTTTCAACTGTGTAAGTATAGTTGCTGTCAGCTAGTTTTGCAGCAAAGTTTATACGGGTTAAGATGTGTTGGAATGTAAGGTTTAATGTATTATCACTTGGCTTAGTTATATCTTTGGAATAAGCTACTATAATATCTTTCTGATCGGCCGGGGTATCAGGAAGGGTATAGCTGATGGTGGGATAAGCGCTGGAACTAGCAGGTGCTGTATAGGTTACATCATCGGTATATCCAAAAAATTGCATTTCTGTTATAGGCCAATAAAAAGTACCACTTGTTGTAGTCCAATTACCTTGACCTCCTTTATATTCTATGCCATCCATATACGCGTTACCCCATCCTGAAGTGGCGATATCGCTGCTTTTAATTATATAGGCATGTAATTTAAAAGACGTGAAACTACTATTACTTGTAACAGTGGCCCTTGAACTCTTTTTGACAATCGTGTTTACTCCTATCTCATTTTTACTTTTTGGAGTTCCATTGTCAATACCATCAATCTCATTCTGTGAGCAACTTGTGATTGCCAATGCAGCTAAAGCTGCAAATAAAATCTTCTTCATATCCTATGTTTTAAGTTAATAATTCTATGACTCTTTATTCTATATTTTAACCGATCGGTAATTCTACATTCGTTTCATCATCCCAGTCACTAACGTTCCCATCAAATCCACCGCCACTTTCATCAGGAGGAATCTCTACATCATCCACCACAATCTTCTCATCATCCGGAAGTTCGATCTCTATCTCCGGCTCTTGAGGTTTTTCATCACCTCCTCCCGGTTCGTCTTTATCTTCAGGAGGTTTTACCGCTTCCGTTATTTCTACTTTCGCTTCCTGTTTGGAACCATCCACTTTTACTATAATCAAGTTCAGAAACTGAGTGATATCGGCTCTTGCTTGCGTCAGTTTGGGATGCCCAAAGCAGGTAAAACTCCCTTTTATAGCCCCATTCCCTTTACTGGTTTCACAATAAATAGGAGCGAACCGGCATAGGCTGGCTCCTTTGCCCAGGTGGTAACATTCAGCCATTCCGGAAACACTGCCCAGGATGGATGCAACATTTTTCAGCCCTTCTGTCTTTATTGAAAAAGTGTAAGTGGTTACCACAGATTTTGGTTTTACCTCTAGTGTCGGTAATTCTTCCTCTTTTCCTATCTCTACATCGTCCAGGGTTGCTACATAAAAATTATCCGGTCCCCATACCATGTCTTTCGTTTCCTCGGCACCCAGTCCCGTACAGCTTCCTGTACATGCCATTATTGTTTCGTAGCTACCTTCGTCTTTTATTTGCACTACTTCGGTGTCATAATTGTAAATCACTGCCGAATAATGTCCCGGAGGTACTTTTATTTCTCCGCCTTTCGCCGATAAGTAGGTATCAATCTTCCTTCCTTGGCCGTCCTTGGGATAGAAGATGATCCGGACTCCTTCCGGCAGACGGTCGGTTACTCCTTCCCAATTCAGACGGATGTTTATTCCTGTTACGGGGTAATCGTCCAGAATCTCGCGGCGGCTGCATCCCACTAAAGTCAATAGTGAAGATAAAAGTACAAGAATTGCGTACCTTGTCTTTTTCATTTTCTTCCTCTTTTCTTGGTTATCAACCATACCAACGAAATTTTTGCTTTCGTAGGGCCTATAAAGGTGTAATTTCCGCTACTCATCCAGACTAGTGATCCCTCATAGGGAGTATATTTTTGATATTCCGTGGTCAGATAGCCTATGCCTAGGCTGAATTCCAATGCCAGATGTCGTGACAACAAAGTGGAATATCCATAAGTGAATCCTGCCGCACCGTAATATTTACCTTGGTAGCCGTTTCCTTTAAACTGAAAGTCGTAGATACCTCCCTCGATATACAATCCAAAGAAATGTCCGTTCAATCGGTTGTGTAGTTCACGGTTGCCCAGCCAGTAACGGCTTTCTATTCCTCCCGAAATCAGTTGGTAGCAGATTTCTTTACTGCTGTTGGACCACCAGGGGCTTTTATATTCCATATTCACTGACCATCTCTTTCCTACAGGAATTTCTATTTCTATATTAGGTGCCAGTGCCAGGTCGTACAATAAATTATTTTTCAGTGCAAGCACTGTGTTGTCGGCTGTCTGGTTTCTTCTTGCTGCCTTTTCTTTGGGCTTTTTTCTCCGTTTCTCTTTTGTCTCTTTTTTCTTTTCTACCTTTATTACTGTTTTTTCTGTTTCTATTATTACTTGTGTTCTTTCCTTCTGTGGAAGTACTTGCATCGTCATTGGCGTAACGGTCGTTTCCCTGTCAATCGGTATGAATTCAGTTTCTTCTATCCTTGCTGCCTGTTCTGCGGAGGAGTTTTTTCCTCCGTTTTCTTCCGGATAAGACAGGCAGACTCTTATCTCTGTCCGTCTGAGTTCCGGTAGCACTCGGTCAGAAATATACTGATAAGGTATGCCGGCGTCCAGGCATTGCAAGAAATCTTGCATTTTTACGGGATTGTTATGGTGATAATCTATCAATGCCAATACATCTTCCCGGTCGGGGACCAGTCTGTCGTCCAGTATCAGTTTCCGTAAGGCATCCCCGTACTCTTCTCCTTTGCGGATACAGATTTGGACGGTATTGACCTGCGGATATTTCCCACATAAGAACACTTTTACTTCCTCACTTCTTTTTTGTCCCAGCGGTATGCCCTGTTCTTTTTTGCCATTATATAAATCCGGTGAAACCAGAATAATGGAATTAAGATGGATACTGTGGGCAGGATTGGCAAGTAGAGAATCCAATACCGTCAGCGTTTTACTGTTTCCTTGGTAATCCTTGTCTACCTGTCGGGCATTCAGGTCAAAATAGAGCGTCATGTCCAACGTGGTGTCTTTAGGGTTTTCGTACTCTATTGTCCGGGCATAAATGCTATTTGGCAGTAGGCACAAAAGCACAAATATGCTGAATATAGTAGTGCGTTTTTTCATGAATTACCATTATGTATGAAGCAAATATAGGTGATAAAATCTGAAAAAAGACTTATTAAATGTTCTATTTTCGGACTTGAAAGGGTTTGTGAAGCGATTGGATAGAATTTGCAAGTTTTGGCGGTTGGATAATGAGAAGGGCAGGGGACTTACTTTTATTTTGGATGGATAACATGAGGGAATACTTTCTTTTTGTTTTTCACTTTCCAGCAGACAGGAATGAATCATTCTATGATATTGATAGAATAATGTTTCATATTCCTTTTTTAACCCCGCTTTTCTTGTCGGATTGTAATACTGTGTGCGAAAACGATTGTATTTGTGAAATAATACTAAATGAAAAGCAAAAATGAACCAAATATTTGGAGGTATTGAGTGTAAGTTGTACATTTGTCATGTGATTTTTTTCATAGTATTAGATTTAAGGTTAACAAAGGTTGGAGCAAGGCGTTGCTCCTTTCTTTTTTTAGTACCTTCTGTTTCTTTCCATTCTCCTAATCATCAGCTCCTTAATGCCGTTGATTTTTTAAAATATTCTGTTTCTTGTTTTCATCCAATGGATTTTATGTTATCTTTGTGTCAATGTAAACTAACTAACAATCTACATGAAAAGACACACAAACCTTTTATGCTTGGGGGCTGCTGTCGCATTGCTGAATGCTTGCGCCCCGGTGGTGAACGCTCCTGAGCCTGTTCTTCCTGTTCCCGAGAAAAAGCAGGTGGACTGGCAGAAAATGGAAACTTATGCTTTCGTGCATTTCGGACTGAATACTTTTAATGACCGTGAATGGGGTTATGGAGATTCTGACCCTGCCACGTTTAATCCGGTTAAACTGGACTGCGAGCAATGGGTGAAAACTTTTGTGGCGGCAGGGATGAAAGGAGTTATCCTTACGGCAAAACACCATGACGGGTTTTGTCTGTGGCCTACGGGGCTGACCGAATATTGTATCCGTAACACACCTTATAAGGATGGAAAAGGAGATATCGTACGTGACCTTTCGGAGGCTTGTAAAAAGTATGGTATAAAATTCGCTGTCTATCTCTCACCGTGGGACAGGCATCAGGCCAATTATGGAACTCCGGAATATGTGGATTATTTCTATCAACAGTTACACGAATTGCTGACCCATTACGGTCCGGTGTTCGAAATTTGGTTTGATGGAGCTAATGGAGGGGATGGCTGGTATGGCGGAGCCAAAGACTCCCGTACCATAGACCGGAAAAATTATTATGATTATGCGCGTGCATACGAGATGATCGACAAATATCAGCCGCAGGCCGTTGTCTTCTCGGATGGCGGACCCGGATGCCGTTGGGTAGGTAACGAGAATGGCTTTGCCGGAGCTACAAACTGGTCTTTCCTGCGTGCCGGAGAGGTTTATCCGGGATATCCTAAATACAGGGAACTGCAATACGGTCATGCAGACGGCAATCAGTGGACGGCTGCCGAGTGTGATGTGTCTATCCGTCCGGGCTGGTTTTATCATCCGGAGGAAGATGACAGGGTGAAGACGGTGGAGCAATTGACAGACCTTTATTACCGCAGTGTGGGGCACAATGCGACTTTGTTGCTCAATTTCCCTGTAAACCGGGATGGGCTGATTCATCCGGTAGATTCGGCGAATGCGGTTGACTTTTATAAGAATGTTCAGAAACAGCTGGCAAACAATCTGTTGAAAGGTGTTCTTCCGATAGTTTCCAATGAACGGGGCGGAAAGTACACTGCAAAGGCGGTGACGGATGGAGAATATGATACATATTGGGCTACGGAGGATAGTGTCACATCGGCTGTCATCGAGTTTGAATGGCCGGCTCCGCAAAAGGTGAACCGTATGCTGTTGCAGGAATATATTCCGTTGGGGCAGCGTGTACAATCCTTTGTGGTGGAATATAATAAAGAAGGGGAGTGGCTGCCTGTGAAGCTGAATGAAGAGACAACCACAATCGGTTATAAACGTTTGCTTCGTTTTGAAACAGTCACTACGGACAAACTTCGTATAAACTTTATGGAATCACGCGCTTGCTTGTGTATCAATAATATAGAGGCTTATTATGCAGGAGAAACCCCGGATGTGTTTACTGCGAAAGCGGAAGAACTGAAAACGTATCCGTTTACATTGCCGCAGGTAGATGAGGCGGAAGCCGGAAAATGTGCGGATAAAGATGCCGCCACGACTTGCTTTGTGGATGGCAATACGCTTTTGATAGATTTAGGTACGGAACAGACTGTTTCTTCCTTCCATTATCTACCCGATCAGAGCGAGTATAACAAAGGACTGATAGCTGCTTATGAGATTTCAGTGGGTATGGAGGCCAATGCTGTGAATCAAGTGGTGAGCAGCGGGGAATTCTCGAATATCAAGAATAATCCGATTCTCCAATCGGTTTATTTCACTCCGGTAACGGCTAGATATGTATTGCTGAAAGCAGTGAGGATGGTGGAAAACGAGAGTCCGATGGGCTTTGCCGAATTAGGAGTGCAATGACCATGTATCAATATACTCATGTGTCCGTTCACAATACAGCTACCGTATGTCAATGAGTACATGAGTATATTGATACATGGTTACATTATTAATCGGTACACTCCTCCTGCCAGTGCTCGTATCACCCCTTTCATTTCTAATTCAAACAGTAATGCACTCATTCGGTTTACAGGTATGTTGGTGTCTATCACCAATGTGTTGATTTGTAATCCTTCCGGTATTTTGCCGAGTCGTTTTACTATTCGTTCTTCTTCCTCGCTTAAATCAGGGAACAATTCCCGTTGTACTGTTTTCTCAGTTTTGGGGCTGCTTTCCCATCCCATACCCTTCACTAAATCCTCGGCCGATGTGATAAGCACTGCCTGGTTTTTCCTTATCAGATTGTTGCAGCCTATGGAATATTCATCATTGCATCGTCCCGGAAAGGCAAAACAGTCCCGGTGATAACTTTCCGCCAGTTCGGCGGTGATGAGGGCTCCCCCTTTGGCGGCGGACTCGATAACGACGGTGGCGTCACTCATACCTGCTACAATGCGGTTTCGTTTCACGAAATTTTGCCTGTCGGGGTTGGTTCCGCTTGTAAATTCGGTCAGCAAACCTCCCTGTTCCAACATGCTGACGGCTGTCTTCCGATGTTCGGCAGGATAAATGCGGTCCAGTCCGTGTGCCAGCACGCCTATGGTCTTGAAATGATTCTGCAGGGCGGCGCGATGCGCATGGATATCAATGCCATAAGCCAGCCCGCTCACTATCAAGGTGTTTGGGCACAATACCGACAAGTCGGCAAGGAAACGGGTGCAGATATCCTGCCCATAAGGGGTGGCATGACGGGTTCCTACTATATTAATAATATGCAGCGTGTTCAGATCGGCATTTCCCCGATAAAATAAAGCTAGCGGAGCATCATCACATTCACGCAAACGGCTGGGATAACCTTCATCATTTAAGGTGAGGCAGCGGATATGATTTTTCTGACAGAAAGTTAATTCCTGCTCTGCACGCCGGAAAGCTTCGGAGTTATTCAACGCAGTAATGATCTTTTCGCTTACTCCGGGGACCAATTGTGACAGCTCTTTGCGGTGTTCGAAAACACGGGTGGCGCTTCCCAGACTGCTCACCAGTCTGAATGCGCCTGTCAGTCCCAATCCCGGTATCCGGGTTAGGGCCAGGCTGCAAATTTGTTCGTCTTGTGTCATTCGCTCAGGTAGGGTGCGAAAGTCTCGTCAAATAGAGCGCTGTCCCCTAATCTGCCGTTTACCACGCATACTGATTCTACAGTGGCCTTGACAGTCACTTTCATATCGGGCAGACGGAAGATGTCCTGATAGAACACATATTTAATACCTTCTTTTTTCAGATAGAGTTTAGAAACGAATTCGTCACCGCTGCGCAGCGGAGTTTTGAACGCCATGGTGAGCCGTGCCACTACCGGGTCCACTCCTTCCTCGTGCAGACGGGCGAAGCTGATACCTACGGATGTGAGAAACTCATGGCGTGTATGTTCCAGATAATGTTGATAGTTGGCATTGTTCACAATACCCTGCAGGTCGCATTCATAATCGCGTACCTTCATCTTCAGTTCATAAATATACTTTTCCATAAAGCAAAGGTATAAGAAAAATGTGTTACTTTGCATCTAAACTAAAAAAAAGAAGTGAATGAAACTATATGCTGCGCCTTTGCAAGGTTTTACGGAAGCTCCCTGGAGAAACTTTCATGAGGAAGTTTTTGGTGGAATAGATGCGTATTATACTCCTTTTGTACGAATAGAGAGAGGAGGATTCCGTAACAGGGATGTACGGGACATTGCTCCCGAAAACAATACGGTTTCCCATGTAGTGCCTCAGCTCATCGCGTCCACTCCTGTCGAGCTGGAACGGTTGGCCGCTTTGTTTACAGAGAAAGGATATAAGGAAGCGGATTTTAATATGGGGTGTCCTTTTCCGCTGGTTGCAAGAAAGCACAAGGGCTCCGGCATATTGCCTTATCCTGCCGAGGTAGAAGCTTTATTGAAAGAGTTGACACATTATCCTGAACTGAGTTTTTCGGTTAAGATGAGATTGGGATGGGAGAGTGCGGATGAATGGCGGCTGTTGTTGCCTTTGCTGAACGCTGCCCCCTTGCGGCGGATCGTTCTGCATCCCCGTATCGGGAAGCAACAATACAAAGGAGAGGTGGACTTGGCTGCGTTCACCGCTTTCTATGAGGAGTGCGCGCATCCGTTGGTATATAACGGCGATTTACTGACGGTGGAGGATATCCGGAAAGTGGAAGAGAAATTTCCCTGCCTGGAGGGCGTCATGCTGGGACGCGGGTTGCTGGCCAATCCTGCATTGGCTTGGGAATATGTAAACGGAACCTCTTTTTCTCCCGATAAATTGCATGAAAAGGTGAAGGCGCTTCACGCACGCCTTCTTCAATATTATGAAGCCCATTTACAGGGAGAGGCGCAATTGCTGAGTAAAATGAAGCCTTATTGGGAATACCTGCTGCCCGATGCGGACCGGAAGATAAAGAAAGCAATAAAGAAGGCTACAACGATGGATAAGTATTTGACGGCGGTGAACCAGCTGTAATGATGGAAAAGGGGCTTCAATACATGAAAACCGGAGTGCTTCTTCAGTTCATTCATCCGGTATAACTGCTTGTAAAATAGGGAAGTATCCTGATAGGAGAACCTTCAGTTTCCTGTCAGTTACTTCCAGCCCATATTTTTGTTCTTACCTGTTAGATGAGAGGTGTGTTCGTCATGCCTGTATTTTAAGAAATACTTATCTGTCTTTTCTTGGAGCATATCTTTTATCTTCCTTGTTATGTATCCAGTTACTTCCTGATAAGTTTATCGTTTCACTAAAGTGATGAAACCTTATCACTCTAGTGATGAACTTGTACCACTTTAGTGATGAAACTTCATCACCCAAGTGAGACGATTGATTCTTCAAGACGAAAACACAAACTTGTCCTGATGAAATCCCTTTTACATAAGGATGTTTACGCTTAGTCACTTTTCATCCCGAAAGGCCGGAAAGCCCTTGACAAAGGCTTTTCAATGTGCTATCTTTGTGGAAACAACAACTAAAAAAACAATAAAATCATGATGAAAGAAATGATTCGGAAGGTGATGGAATGGTGCAAGTTATGGAACGGTGAAACTGCAACGGCGAAACAGGCAGGCCCTTCTTCGGATAAAAGGGAAAAAGAACAGGCTGCGGATAACCGGGAAGTACAAGACCGTCTGGAGAACTACTTGTGGAAACACTATGAGTTCCGTTTCAACGTGTTGACGGAACAGCCCGAATATTGCGCGAAGGGGCAAGGGACGGACACACCTTATAAGATAGTGACTCAGCGTACCTTGAACACCTTGTGCCTGGAAGCGCACCGTCATCGCATCAATTGCTGGGATAAAGATGTGAGCCGCCTGCTCCATTCGGAACGCTTGGAAGATTATCACCCTTTCCTTACTTATATGGATACACTGCCCCAATGGGACGGAGTGGACCGTATCACTCCGCTGGCGCAGCGCATCTCGAAGAAAACTTTCTGGATAAACGGCTTCCACCGCTGGATGCTGGGAATGGCCGCCCAGTGGTCAGGACGCATGGACCGTTGCGCCAATGCAGTGGCCCCTATGTTGGTGAGCCGTATGCAGGGCAAGTGTAAATCTACTTTTTGTCAGTTATTGATGCCCGATGGGTTGCGGGATTATTACACGGACAGTTTTGAGTTGACGGGCCAGTCGGGCTGCGAACAGAAACTGGCGCAGTTCGGGCTGATTAATCTGGATGAGTATGACCGTCTTTCTCCTCAAAAACTGCCGTTGCTCAAGACACTGATGCAGATGAAGAAGTTGGATTTCCGTAAGTCTCACCGTTCATCCTACAGTCACCTGCCCCGTATGGCCTCGTTTATAGGAACCAGTAATCATAAGGATTTGCTGACCGACCCCACGGGCAGCCGCCGTTATCTTTGTGCCGAGGTGAAGGAGAAAATAGACTGCACTCCGCTGGAGCACAAGCAATTGTTTGCCCAATTGAAGGCGGAGCTGGACGGCGGCGAGCGTTATTGGTTTTCGGCCGAAGAGGAAGCGGAACTGCAATTGCGCAACCGCGAGTTCTATGCCATGCCCGTAGAGCAGGAGGTGTTCTACCGTTGTTTTCATCTGCCCGAGGCAGGAGAGGAGTTCAAACTCTATTCGGCTTCGGTCATTTTCACCATTTTGCAAAGCCGTTATCCTGCCGCTATGCGCGGCATGACGGTGGTGCGTTTCGGCAAGATGATGAGCGCCATGGGGGCGGAACGGATGCATACGGAGAAAGGAAATCTGTATAAGGTGGTGCTGGCGGCATAATTCCCGTCCATCAGGCCGGCTGAGAGGGCTGACAGGAGGCTGAAGGGGCTTCTGTCAGTCTTATTTGTTGTGTGACAGTGTGTTAACCACGCTGAATGGTCTGAAGGCGGGGTACATGAATGCCAAAAAACATACTATAAGAATCTTTTTAAAAAGCCGTTTTCTCAAGAATTTGTACTAAGTTTGCAACCAAACTACATAATTAAAAAAACTATGATTAACAGATTCGTATTAAACGAAGTATCTTACTTCGGCCCGGGTGCGCGTGAAGTGCTTCCACAAGAGATTAAACGTTTGGGCTTGCATAAGGCATTTGTTGCTACAGACAAGGATTTGATTAAATTCGGTGTGGCTGATAAAGTGTTGAAAGTATTGGAGAATGCAGGTATTCCATACGAAATATTCAGTGAAATCAAACCGAATCCTACCGTAAGTAATGTAAAGGCAGGAGTTGAAGCTTTTGCAAAATCAGGAGCGGACTTTATTCTGGCTATCGGCGGCGGTTCGTCTATCGATACTTCGAAAGCGATTGGTATCATCACTAATAATCCTGACTTCAGTGATGTGGTGTCACTGGAAGGTGTGGCTCCTACAAAGAAAAAGTCAGTGCCTATCATTGCACTGCCCACTACCGCCGGTACTGCCGCCGAGGTGACTATCAACTATGTCATCACGGATGAGGAAAACCATAAGAAGATGGTTTGTGTAGATCCGAACGATATCCCCGCCATTGCTATTGTGGATGCGGAACTGATGTACACTTTACCTAAAGGGCTGACTGCTTCTACCGGTTTGGACGCACTGACCCACGCCATCGAAGGGTTGATAACCAAAGGTGCTTGGGAAATGAGCGATATGTTTGAGATCAAGGCGATTGAAATGATTGCCCGTTATCTGGAAACTGCTGTCTTCGAGCCTACCAATGCGGAAGCTCGTAACGGCATGGCCGTGGCACAGTACATTGCAGGTATGGCATTCTCTAATGTAGGCTTGGGCGTGGTTCACGGTATGGCTCATCCGTTGGGAGCTATCTTCGATATTCCTCACGGTGTGGCTAATGCACTGTTGCTGCCTGTCATTATGGAGTTCAATGCTCCGGCTGCTTTGCCCAAATATGTAGATATCGCCAAGGCGATGAATGTGTACAAGGATGGCATGAGCCAGGAAGAGGCTGCGAAGGCTGCTGTTGAGGCGGTGAAGGCATTGTCTGTCAAGGTGGGTATCCCTCAGCATTTGTCTGAACTGGGTATTAAGGAAGAAGACTTGCCCCGTCTGGCCGCTTCGGCTATTGCCGATGTGTGTACGCCGGGCAATCCTCGTGAAGTGACGGAAGAAATTATTCTGGAACTTTACAAGAAGGCGTTTTAAGCGTAATTCTTTTGTAATAAAAGCATAGATGGTGTGTGGATGTGCAGGGCATATCCACACACTTTTTTTATCTCCTTGTCTTTGAAACAGCATTGTCACTTTGTAGCAATTTGTTCGTAATCCATTCAGCATTCTTTTGCACTTGCAAATTAAATTTAATGAAAATAGGTATTATTGTTAAACTGCTATCAATCATTTGAACATGAAAATTCTTATTGAGTCAAAGAGATTTTTGTTGTTATTATGCTTGTCGCTATTCGTTGCGGGCTATGTTTCCGCACAGGATTACCGGGCGATTGTAAAAGGTATTGTGACTGACGAAACCGGAGAGGGGGTTATCGGAGCCACAGTGTTGGTAAAGAACGAATCGACCGGTTTCAGTGCCGGTTCTATCACCAACGAGACGGGAGAGTACATTGTGAAGCAACTCCCTTTGGGTTCACCTTACTCTGTCACCGTCAGCTATGTAGGCTATGGTGATCAGAAAAAGACAGGATATACGCTGAACCAAGGTGATGTGCTCCGTCTGGATTTCCAGTTAAAGGAGGAAAGTGTCGTGATGGAGGCTGTACAGGTGGTGGCTAATTCATTGAAGAATTCTATCGCCACTACGGGGGCCGCTACTTCGGTGACGGCCAATGATCTGAACAAACTGCCGGTGAACGGGCGTAACTTTACTTCGCTCATTGACCTGTCACCATTGAGTACAGGTTCCAGCCTGTCCGGACAGTTGGCTTCTTCTACTAATTATACCATTGATGGCATGAGTGCCAAGGGCCCTACTTCGGGAGGTAGTACAACCAGTCGCAACGGTGTGCCATACGCCATTTCGATGGAGGCTATCCGTGAGTTCAAAGTCGTGACGAATGAATATGATGTGACTAACGGTCGTGCCGGAGGAGGTACTATTAGTACGGTGACCAAATCGGGAACCAACCAATTGACAGGTAGCGCTTTCACTTATCTGCGTTCCGACTGGTTGTCCAGCAAATATGATATCCGGGGCAACAAGCGCTCGAATGATTTCTCTACTTACCAGTTTGGAGCCTCATTGGGCGGTGCATTGGTGAAAGACCGTGCCCACTTCTTTATTTCTTGGGATCATCAGGCTGATTCACGTCCGTTGTATATTGCCGATATTCATAATGCTGCCGATGAAAAGCGTTATAATTTGACTACGGAGACCAGAGACCGCTTTCTGGAAATAGCCCGCAATAAATATGGAGTGTCGGACCATCCTCAGTTCGGGTCTTTTGATAAAAAACAGAATACCGATGCGGTATTTGCTCGTCTGGACTGGCAGATTAATGCTACAAACCTGTTATCGTTTACTGATAATTTTGTGAATGACAATAACAATATGGGCTTGAGCGACAATAGTGCTATCAATCTTTATGAAGTGTATGGTGATGTACATTCGTTGAACAACAGCGCTTTACTGACTTTACGTTCTGTACTGGGACCACGCAGTACCAACGAACTGAAGTTGCAACATCTTTATACATTGGAAAAATCCATGCCGGGCAGTGAACTGCCGGCTGATAATATTCCACGTGCCATTGTGCAACGTGTAGAATCGGAAATAGATGGAAACACGGCGACTACTACCATTCAGCTGGGTGGTCAGCGTTATAGCCCCGAGAATTTCTATAATCACGTACTTCAGTTGGTAGATAATTATTATTATAATACCAATAAGGTAAACTATACATATGGTTTTGATTTGATGTACACGAATCTGAATTCTCGTTACGGTAGTGAGGCCAACGGGCGTTTTTATTTTACCGGACTGGATAATTTCGAGGCATTGAAGCCTTCTCGTTATGTACGTGAAGTGTATTTGGATCCTGACCAAAACAATCAGCGTGTACGCCAAAATATATTGAATGCAGGTATCTATGCCCAGTTGCAGACTAAACTGTTCACAGGATTCGAGCTGATGGCAGGCTTACGTTTGGATAATGCCACTTATTTCAATAAAGGTAATTTCAGCCAACTGGTGTATGATGAATTGGGACTGCGTACAGACAATGGACTCTCTACTTTCCAGATTCAGCCTCGTGTCCAGATTACTTGGGACTTTAATGACAAGCACACGGATATTCTTCGTATTGGCGGGGGAATCTTTGCATCTGATATCAACAACTATGCCATGATTAATAATATGGTATTTGATGGTACGAAAGTGATGTCGGTTGATATCAAGAATACGGAAGAAGAACCGGATATAGTTCCCACTCCCGATTTTATAGGGTATCGGAAAGATCCTTCCACGGCTCCGGGTATTGATTTGCTGAATAATCCCAAATATGCGGACAAGGCTGTACCTACGATCAATATGAATAGCAAGGATGCCAAGGTTCCCGTGGTTTATAAGGCGAATATATCATACACTCACTTCTTCAGTGACCGTTTGAAAATGAGTGTCAGCGGATATATGACTTTGGGACGTAACAACTATATGTATATAGACCGGAACATGGTGGATGATCCTTATTTTCGTCTTTCTGCAGAAGGGAACCGGGGTATTTATGTACCTGCTTCTACTATAGGAAAAGATGGTACTCTTGATTGGATGGAAGGACGTAAAAGTACCAAAGTAGGGCGTGTGCTCGAATTGGTCAGCGAGGGAAAAGTAAATCAGTTCGCTTTCACCGTAGATGGAACATGGCGTTACTATAAAGACGGAGAACTTTCTTTCAGCTATACTTGGAACGATACAAAAGACAATACTTCCTATAATGGTAATGTGGCTAATTCCGCTACTCTTTCCCAAATGGTGGTTGACGATCCCCGTGATTTAAGCAAAATGACTTACTCCAACAATCAGTTCCGTCATAAACTGGTGGTTTATGGTTCGGCGCCTACTTTCTGGGGCATTACCGTAGGTGCTCGCTTTTCCGGCATCGGGGGAACACGTTATTCCATGATTGTGAATGGAAATGTGAACGGTGACTTTGTGGATAGTAATGACCTGGCCTATGTATATGATCCGAATAGCAGCGCTACTCCTGATTATATTCGTGAAGGTATTAATTCTATATTGAACAATCCGGATGCGGAAAAGAGTGTGAAAGATTATATTCGTAAGAGTTTTGGTAAAGTGGCCGAACGTAATGGAGGGGTCAATGGTTTCTATGGCACTTTAGATCTTCGTCTGGCCAAGAAATTCAAGACTTACAAAAAGCAGAATCTGGAAGTGTCTGTTGATATTTTCAATGTGGCCAATATGTTGAATAAAGATTGGGGAGCCGGTCATAATCTGGGAACACAGAAAATTTATAGTATCAAGGGATTTGACAAAGATGCCAAACAATATACTTATAATGTAAATGCCAACACAGGTGTATCCAGTCTGAACGGTACTCCTTTTCAGGTTCAGATAGGTTTGAGATATGGATTCTAATAGATAATGATTAAATAAGAAATAAAGATGAAACTAAGTAAACTAATGATGGCTTTTGCCATGTGTGCTGTTACTTTGACCGGGACTGCCCAGACCAAAGTGATTGCCCACCGCGGATATTGGAAATGTGAAGGTTCTGCCCAAAATTCTATTGCTTCTTTGACAAAGGCTGCAGAGGCAAAGGTGTATGGTTCGGAGTTCGACGTACAACTGACGAAGGACAAGGAAATCGTAGTCAATCATGACGATAGCATTCAGGGAATTTGCATTTTTGATACTCCTTTTGCTGAATTGAAAGATTTGAAATTGAGTAACGGCGAGAAGTTGTCCACTTTGGATGATTATCTGGTAGCGGGTAAGAAACTGACTGGTACTCAGCTGATATTGGAAATCAAGCCTCACAGAACCGAAGAAGCGGAAAATGAAGCGGTAAGAATCATTGTAGATAAAGTGAAAAAGATGCGAATGGAGAAACAGGTGGAATATATTTCATTCAGCATGAACATTTGCGAACAGTTGGTGAAACTGAGTCCGGATTCGGAAATAGCTTATCTGAAAAGTGATGTGGCTCCTAAAGACCTGAAGGCGAAAGGAATTAATGGTATTGATTATTATATCAAGGTATTGGCTGAGAAACCGGAATGGATTGCTGAAGCACATCAGTTGGGTATGAAGGTGAATGTGTGGACAGTCAATGATATGGAGATGGTTCAGAAGATGATTGACCAGCAGGTGGATTATATAACTACTGATTATCCATTGGAAACTGAAAAGCTGATTCGGAAAAATGGAGGAGATTCTTAATAAAAATGTAATTCCTTTCAAATAGGGATGTAATAGGAACACAATACATTTGCACTGTAATTTAAAAAAGGATAATATGAAAGCTGGTTTATTAAAGAAAATCTCATTGGCTTTGGGATTGGTATTATGGGTGACAGGTTCTGTATGTGCATCGCCTGCTGACGAAGAAGGTGCTAACAAGGCTAATAACAATCTGGTAAAGGTTCTTGTTATAGGACTTCACGACAATGTGGAATCCAACTATTTTCCCGGCAGTATGATTACTGAGGAAACTGGAATACCGACTGATAGCATAGATTATACTTATAATCAGATTATAGCAAAGAATATTATTGCATCCAATAAGAATAAGAAATACCAGTTCGTTACTCCGGAAAAGGCGGCGGCCATCAGCAGTTTGTTGGATAAAATCAGACTGGAAGGTGAAGAAGAGGAGAGGTATGCGGATCTTAGTCAGGTGGATGATAATCGGTATGAACAGCTGATAAAGGATACTGATTCGGATTATGTATTATTTTTGAATCAGCATTATTTGAAATGGCAGGAAAAGCCTTTGCGTACTTTGTTTCATATCACCAGTTATTCTTTGTTTGATAAGAATCAGAAGGAAGTAACCCGAGGTAATAACTATTTTACCAGCATGAATTTGGAAAGTAAAGATAAGTTGAGTAAGGATAGTCGGAAAAGTTCTTCAAAGATAGTTTCCACTATTGTAAAAAGCTTGTCAAAGTGATGTCGTTATTCAGAAAATTATAAGAACAGGTGGGGCTGAAGTTCAAGACTTCAGTCCCCTTTTTCTATTTTCTTTTCAGATATTCGTACCCTATCCGGCAATACAGGCATTTTTTCTTATCGCAATATTCTTTCTTTAATTGTATCAAAGCTTGGCTGTCGGCGGCATTGGAAGCTTTCATTCCGTATTGTTCCCACATGCGGGTGATATAATTGTTCTCCGCTTTCAATTCTTCCAGAAAACTGCCGGCACGTGCACAAAGTACAGGATTTCCTTTATGCAGTCCGTAAGCATAGAGAAATGTCACTACCGTGTTGATAATGAGTAAATCCAGTGAGGTGTTACTTAGAGCCTTCGGACGGGAAGGGGAAGAACCGCCAAATGTATAATGAGTGAGCCAGTATTCTGAAGTTCCTCCTTTCAGAATATCTCTGACACCTTGTAGTGTCTCCGTTTCCATGATGCGAGAGAGTAGTCCGTAGGCACGATGATAAAGACATGCTAACTGTGCAATCCGTATATGCGGAAAATTAGTAGGACGTAGCCGGAGAAAACGCCATAGGGAAGTATTCATCGGGATAAGTTCGAATTTGTGCTGTAGATAGATGTATTCTTTTTTTAGCCGGAGATAGTATCCGTCTCCATCAGAATCTTCCAGAATGCCGGCTTGTCCAAAGAAGATGGCTTCTATCTGGAAAAGGTCGTTCCGATGTTTGTCTACCGCCCGGAAGGGAAGCTGATGAGCCCAGGTTTCGAAAGCGTCTCCGTTCAGCCCGAAACCGAAATTACGTGCCAGTGTGATAAAAAAAGCGTCTTCCCAATTGCCTTGACAACGTTTTAACCGTTCATTCAATAAGGTCGCTTTTTGCTCGAATCTTTCCATCTGTAAGGCGGACATCCATGAGTGGGCGGTGAAAGGGGAGAGCGAAGGAATGATGCGGTAACAAGGAGGGTAGCTGTCTGTTTCCAACAGTTCCTTGTAGTTGGTGCGGACCGCTTCCGGGCAGATGAGTTGTATTTGGGGGATTCTTTCTCCATTGCTCCTGCTGATTTCCATATCTATTTCGGAGGCTATATGCAGAATGACAGAGTTGTAACCGGCATCTGCATGATGTCCGTGTTTGAACCAGTCTGAAGATCTTTCATGTATCTCGATATTACCTATCCAAAGTACACCGTCCAGCTTGAGCTTGGCATTAAAAAAACCGGGACCGGCGTCGGTATTCGCCAGTCCCGTATCTATAACTTCCACTTGTTGGCCGGTTGTTGTTTTCAGTTCTTTGAGAGAAAATATTTTATGTTTCCATACATAGTGTAATAGTTGTTCCATGTTAATGAGGTGTAAATGTTTGGCAAATGTAATGGTTTACAACGAAAAACGCTATCTTTGTGGCTGAAATAACATTCGTAATTATGAAAATAGCATTAATAGGATATGGAAAGATGGGCAAGGAGATTGAAAAGGTTGCAGTTGCCCGCGGACATGAAATTGTGAGTATTATAGATGTTGATAATCAAGATGATTTTAATTCGGAAGCATTTAAATCAGCAGATGTGGCTATTGAGTTTACTAACCCGATGGTGGCATATGACAACTATATGAAAACTTTTGCTGCCGGTGTCAAATTGGTATCGGGCAGTACCGGATGGATGGACAAACATGGTGATGAGGTGAAAGAATTATGCACGAAAGGTGGAAAGACCTTGTTCTGGTCGTCTAACTTCAGTCTGGGGGTCGCTATTTTCTCTGCTGTAAATAAATACTTGGCAAAAATAATGAATAACTTTCCCGCTTACGAGGTTTCTATGACCGAAACTCATCATATTCATAAACTGGATGCGCCCAGCGGAACAGCCATCACGCTGGCCGAAGGGATTCTGGAAAATATGAACCGCAAGAGTAAATGGGTGAAAGGGACCATGGTGGCACCGGATGGAACCGTGTCGGGAACATCGGAATGTGCCGAGAATGAGTTTCCTGTAAATTCCATCCGTGAAGGGGAGGTGTTTGGTATTCATACTATCCGCTATGACTCTGAGGCGGATAGCATCTCAATTACCCATGATGCCAAGAATCGGAAGGGGTTTGCCTTGGGAGCTGTTTTGGCGGCGGAATATACATCCAGGCATGAAGGATTATTAGGAATGAGTGATTTATTTCAGTTTTAAGATATGATAAAAGCAACACGTACACAGTGGATTAAGTTTGCCGTTGTTCTGGCGCTTTACCTGATATTTCTTGTTTGGTTGAGAAGCTGGCTGGGATTGGTGGTTGTACCGTTTATCTTCGATGCGTATATCACAAAGAAGATTCCATGGACTTGGTGGAGAAAGTCCAAGAACCGTCATGTAGTGACCGTCATGGGATGGGTGGATGCTATTGTATTCGCACTGGTGGCAGTATACTTTGTCAACCTCTATTTCTTCCAGAACTATGTGATTCCTTCTTCCTCGCTGGAAAAATCATTGCTGACGGGTGATTATCTGTTTGTGAGCAAAATGAGTTATGGGCCCCGTGTGCCCCAGACTCCGCTGCACATGCCGTTGGCGCAACACACATTGCCGTTTTTTAATTGTAAATCATACCTTGAGCATCCACAATGGGATTATAAACGGGTGAAAGGTTTGGGGGACGTACAGTTGAATGATATCGTTGTCTTTAACTTTCCGGCCGGAGATACAGTTGCCACTGGTGTGCCTAATGATGATGTTTATCGTCTGAGTTATGGAGCAGGCAAGGAGCTGGCAAAACCGGTGGATTTGGCTTCCATGACTCCGGAGCAGCAACGGGTGGTCTATGATTATTATTATCAGTTGGGACGGGAGTATCTGAAAGAGAATCCACAGAATTTCGGTGAGATAATAAGCCGTCCGGTAGACCGCCGTGAGAACTATGTGAAGCGATGTGTGGGTTTGCCCGGACAAACGTTGGAGATAAAGGATCGTATTATTTATTTGGATGGTAAAGCTAATAAAGAGCCTGATAATGTGCAGTATCGTTATCTGGTGAAAACCAAGCGTCCTATTCCCGATGACCTGGCTCATGAACTGGGTATCAGCAAGGAGGATATGATGATGTATTATACGGATGCTTCTGTTTATAATATGCCTCTGACAGAAAAAGCGAAAGCAGGTTTGTTGGCGCGTAAGGATATTGTTGTCAGTATTGAGAATACACCGGCTGATGATGCGGGAGGCTTATACCCGCTGAATATGTATAAGAACTGGACTACGGATAACTACGGACCTGTATGGATTCCCAAAAAGGGAGAGACGGTGAAACTCACGCTAGAGAATCTTCCTGTTTATGAGCGCCCTATTCATGCTTACGAGGGTAATGAACTGGCAGTGAAAGATGGAAAGATTTATATTAACGGCAAGGAAACCGATGAGTATACTTTCAAGATGGATTATTACTGGATGATGGGAGATAACCGTCATAATTCGGCTGACTCCCGTTTTTGGGGATTTGTTCCCGAAGATCATGTGGTGGGAAAACCCATCTTTATCTGGTTGTCATTGGATAATGACCGTGGCTGGCTAGATGGAAAAATACGTTGGAACCGATTGTTTACCTTTGTAGATAATATTAAATAAGTTGCGCATACCCTGTATTCCTGTATGGATAAAAGCAATGCTTACTGCTGTCATTCTGGTACTGTTGGTAAAGACATTTGCTTTCACCTCCTGCACCATTCCCTCTACCGGTATGGAGAATAGCCTTTATCAAGGGGAAAGGGTTCTGGTGAATAAGTGGAGTTATGGGTTTCGTGTGCCTTTTTCTATCTGGCGATGGTTGGGAAAAACTGCCGGGAAGGGGGATATTGTGTTGTTCAACAACCCTAATCCACGGTTTCCTCAAACGTCGGTGGGCAACCGGGAGGTGTTTATAAGCCGTGTGGTAGGAATACCCGGAGATACGTTGATGTTGAATGATGAACTGTGGGTGACTGACGAACAAGTGTTGAGCCCGGATAGTAAATCTTTGTATGTCTATTCTCATACGGAAGAAGAAACGATGCAGGCTGCCATGCAGCAAGTGAACATTCAGGGAAACAGGTTAGTGGGATATGCCGAGGGGAAGTACATACGTACCTTCAGTCATTATGAATATTACCTGTTAAAACAAAAACTGGCAGGAAAAGTGGATTTGATTCCTCTCTATCATAAAGATATAAGCAAGAGCCATCCCTTTGTGATCCCGGAAAAAGGGAAACCTGTCAAGGTATATCCTTGGAATGTGACCTTGTTGTGTAATACTATTGTTCGCCATGAAGGAAGAGTGGCTTCTGTCAGGGGAGATACCCTGTATGTAGGGGGAAAACCTGTAGAAGCCTATACATTTAATAAAAATTATTACTGGATGGCATCCAATAATCCGGTGAATTTGTGTGATTCACGTTTATTTGGTTTGGTGCCCGATGACCATTTGATCGGTAAAGCTTGGCGCATTTGGTTTTCATCCAGAAAAGGGCGCATTTTTCAACGAGTGCAATAATGGAGAATACGATATATTTAAGTTCGGCCTATCTGGCCCCGGTGGAATATTATACAAAACTGTTCGCCTGTGAGAAGGCCTATGTGGAACAGTATGACAATTATGTGAAACAGACTTATCGCAACCGTTGTGTCATTGCGGCAGCCGATGGTCCGCTGGCGCTGACTATCCCTACAGAAAAAAGCGGTACACCTAAATGCCTGATGAAGGATGTCCGCATTTCGGATCATGGCAATTGGCGTCATATACATTGGAATGCTTTGGTGGCTGCATATAGAAATAGTCCTTTCTTTGAGTACTATGCTGATGATTTCCACGTCTTTTATGAAAAGAAATATGCCTTCTTGTGGGATTATAATCAGGAAATTTGTTCTTTAGTATGCGATTTGATCGATATTCATCCCCGTATGGAAGGAACAACGGAATATTGCATGGAATTTGTTCCGGGCGAGGTTGATTTTCGTGAGATTATTCATCCGAAGCGTGACTGGCGTGAAGCGGATGCTGACTTTTGCCCTAAACCTTACTATCAAGTTTTTGATGCCAAATACGGTTTTCTGCCGAATTTGAGTATCGCCGATCTTTTGTTTAATATGGGGCCGGAGAGCCTGATTGTTTTGCGAGATAGTGTTAAAGGTATAAACCATAAAGAATAATATCATGAATAATTTGTTTAGTGTAAAAGACCAGGTGGTGGTAATCACCGGTGGAACAGGGGTTTTGGGAAAGGCTATTGCCGCCCATTTGGCAGAAGAAGGTGCCAAGGTTGTTATATTAGGCCGTAAGGCAGAAATAGGAAATGCCATTGTAAACGAAATCAAGGCCAAAGGCGGGGAAGCCATGTTTCTTGTAACCAATGTGTTGGATGAGGCTATATTGGAGCAGAATCTGAAGGATATTCTCGCAGCATATGGTCGTGTAGATGCATTGCTGAATGCAGCAGGAGGTAATATGCCGGGTGCTACGATTGCTCCTACAGGAAATTTCTTTGATTTGAAGGTCGATGAGTTTCAAAAAGTGCTTAATCTGAATCTTACCGGAACAGTTCTGCCTACACAGGTATTTTTGAAGCCGATGGTGGAGCAGAAGAAAGGGGCTATTGTGAATTTCTCTTCTATGGCGGCATTCCGTCCGATGACTCGTGTATGTGGTTATGCGGCTGCAAAAGCGGGAATCTCTAATTTCACTGCGTTCATGGCCAATGAAGTGGCTACGAAATTTGGTGAAGGCATCCGCGTGAATGCCATTGCTCCGGGATTCTTCCTGACCGAACAGAACCGTACTTTGTTGACAAACGAAGATGGTACATATACTCAGCGTGGTAATGATGTGATTCGCCAGACTCCGTTCAAACGTTTCGGTAAAGCAGAGGAACTGTGTGGAACCATCCAGTATCTCATCAGCGATGCCAGCAGTTTTGTAACCGGTACAGTAGCCGTAGTAGATGGTGGTTTCAATGCATTTGCCATGTAACAAGTCTTTAGTTTTTAATTCTCAATTTTTTTATTTGATATGATTTTATGTGAGCAAACATGGCGCTGGTACGGACCGAATGATCCCGTATCATTGTGGGATATCAAACAAGCCGGAGCAACCGGTATTGTCAATGCCTTACATCATATTCCCAACGGTGAAGTATGGACAGTAGAGGAAATAATGAAGCGCAAGAAATTGATTGAAGAAGCAGGATTAACTTGGAGTGTCGTAGAGTCCGTGCCCGTACACGAACATGTTAAGACACAGACAGGAGACTATCTGAGATATATCGAGAACTATAAACAGAGTTTGCGCAATCTGGCAGCATGTGGTATCTATATTGTGACTTATAACTTCATGCCTGTACTGGATTGGACCCGTACGGACCTGGCATATACGTTGCCCGATGGTTCCAAGGCATTGCGTTTTGAGCGGGCTGCTTTTGTAGCGTTCGATCTGTTCATCTTGAAACGTCCGGGAGCCGAAAAGGAATACTCGGCCGAAGAGATAGAAAAGGCAAAAGCGCGTCTGGCACAAATGGATGAGGAAGAAATTCATCGTCTGACACGAAATATGATTGCAGGATTGCCCGGTTCGGAGGAAAGTTTTACATTGGAGCAATTCCAAAAAGAACTGGACCGTTACAAGGATATTGATGCGGACAAGCTCCGCAATAATTTGATTTTCTTCTTGAAAGAAATTTGTCCGGTAGCCGATGAAATGGGAGTAAAGCTGGTTATTCATCCGGATGATCCGCCTATGTCTATTCTGGGCTTGCCGCGCATTATGAGTACGGAAGCGGATTTCAAGCTGTTGGTGGAAGCTGTACCTAATCCGTCAAACGGACTTTGTCTGTGCTGTGGTTCATTTGGCGTATCTGCACAGAATGATTTGCCGGGTATCATGGAACGTTGGGGAGACCGTATCAATTTTGTTCATTTGCGCAGTACCCAACGTGATGCTGAAGGGAACTTTTATGAGGCAAATCATCTAGAGGGTGATGTGGACATGTATCATGTAGTTAAGAACTTGTTGAAAGTGCAGCAACGTCGTGGAATATCTATTCCTATGCGTCCGGATCATGGCCATCAGATGATAGATGATTTGAACAAGAAAACAAATCCGGGTTATTCTTGTTTGGGACGTATGCGTGGCCTTGCCGAGCTTCGTGGCTTAGAAAAAGGAATAGCGATGAGTATGGAAACAAAATAATCTTTTTTTTAACATATAGAAAGAAGGCCTGAATGTCTTCCGGTGATGAGGTATATCCGGAAGTATTCAGGTCTTCTTTTTGTCTAAGAGGTAGATAATGAGGACTATTCTAGACAAATATAGAGATTAATTAGACAAATAAAGAGGTGCAGGCAAGGGGAGGAGGTTTATATTTGCAACAGATTTAATCTAATTAACCCTTAAATTCTTTTATTATGAATAAAAAAACAAAACTGCTTTCAATCCTTGGATTGGTGACAGCTATCCTGTTTTTGTTCTCATCGGAGGTGTTGGCCCAATCCTTATCTATCAGTGGTAAGGTAATTGACAAAAACAGTCAGGAGCCTGTAATTGGGGCCAGTGTTTTAATTGAAGGAACCTCAAACGGTACAATAACCGATTTGGATGGTAACTTTATGCTTTCTAATGTTCCTTCCAAAGGAAGTTTAGTTGTGTCTTACATTGGTTATGCTACACAAACTCTTCCTATTAATGGGAGGACTAGTTTCAGTGTTGTATTGGCTGAGGATACCGAAACGTTGGATGAAGTTGTTGTAATAGGTTATGGCGTACAGAAAAAAGTGAATCTTACCGGATCTGTGTCTTCAGTGAAAGGAGATGCATTGGAACGTCGTCCGGTAGCTGATGCCACACAGAGTTTGCAAGGGATGGTTCCGGGGTTGTTGGTGAGCAACTCAAATACGGGCCGTCCGGGAGCTAGTGGTACATTGACTTTGCGCGGACAAGGCAATCTGGATAATAATGCGAATCCTTATATTTTGGTTGATGGAGTGGAAATGAGTCTCTCGGACGTGAATCCGAATGATATTGAAAGTATTTCTGTATTGAAAGATGCTGCTGCTTGTGCCATTTATGGTGCACGTGCGGCGTATGGTGTCATTTTGGTCACTACCAAGAAAGGTGAGGAAGGTAAAATGCGTGTAAATTACCAAGGAAACGTAGGTTGGAGTACGCCGACTGTATTGCCTGATATGGTTGATTCCTATGAATTTGCTCAGTATTGGAATGCCGGATGTATTAATGCAGGTTCTCCTCGTTTGTATAGTGAGGAAAAAATGGGGTTATTACAGCAATATATTAAAGATCCCAGTAGTGTGGATCCTTGGTTCGAGCTTCCTAAAAATTCTAATATGAACCCGGCATTCGAAAATTCAGAATTAGGAGTAGGAAATACTAATTATTTCGATTTGCATTATAAGGATTGGGCATTCAAGCAAAATCATAATCTTAGCTTGAGTGGGGGTGGCAAAAAAGCACAATATTATATTTCTGGTGGTTATTATTCGGAAGATGGTATTCTCCGTTATGCCGATATGGATTTCAGCCGTTATAATTTTGCCGCTAATATTTCTTCTCAGATTACCGATTGGATGAAGGTAAAAGTAAATACGAAGTTTATGCATTCCGATGAGGATACTCCTTTTGGTGACGGAGGGCTTAGTGAAGGCTTTTATCATTCATTAGCACGTTTCCGTCCTACAGTTGCTCCTATTGATCCGAATGGGCATTTTACAGAACTGACTATGATTCCTTATTTGCAGAGTGGTACGTATACAAATACTCAACGTGACCGTTTTAGTTTAACGGCAGGTTTAGATATCCAACCTGTGAAAAACTGGTTTATCTTTTTTGATTATACATATAAATTGATGGATTTGGAATATGAGGCATTGAACGTGAGCCCGTTAATTTATGGGGCTGACGGGGTGAGTACTTCAAAAGGTGTGCGTGATGAGTTGGGTGTATCACCCGATGGCAAGTTTACCCGTTATTATGCGCATACTCGCTACCAATCTATAAATTTATATTCGAATTATCTCTTTACTTTGGGAGACAAGCATAATTTTACCGTAATGGCAGGTTATCAGGAAGAAAATAATGACTATAGTTATATGAAGAACTCGATTACCGGACTTTATTCAACTTCAAATCCTAATGTAGGTATGGGAACCGGTGATAAGACGGTAGTCGATACTCGTAATGGCTGGGCAACCCGTGGCTTTTTCGGACGTGTGAATTATGATTATGACGGACGTTATCTTCTTGAATTGAATGGACGATATGATGGATCGTCACGTTTTGCCAAAGGTAATCGTTGGGGCTTCTTTCCATCTGCATCTTTAGGATGGAATATTACCCGGGAACAGTTTATGATGCCAATAGCCGATGTAGTTTCCAACTTGAAACTTCGTGCTTCTTACGGATTACTGGGTAATCAGGCGGGTGCGGCCCTTTATACTTTTGCCGCTACTATGGATTTGAATGATAAATTGGGAAATTATATATTCTCTGATGGACGCCACATCTTTACTAAGGCCCCTGCCGTAGTCAACCCGAATACGACTTGGGAAAAAGTGGAGAGTAAGAATATAGGTTTGGATTTCGGTTTCTTTGGTAATTCGTTGACCGGTTCTTTTGATGTTTTTCAACGTGATACGAAGGATATGTTAGGACCTACGGTGGATTTCCCGGATTTCTTTGGTGCAGACGCTCCTAAAACCAATAATGCCCGTATGCGTAACCGTGGTTGGGAATTGGTGCTGAGTTATCGTGGAAAAATTGGAAAGGATATTGACTATAGCATAGGCGGTTCTCTTTCGGATGCTACTGCTGAAGTAACTGAATATGAAGGGACTAGAACAAATCCTAAAGATAATTGGTATAAAGGAAAGAAAGCTGGTGAAATTTGGGGATATCGGGCGGACGGACTGATCCAGACTCAGGCAGAGGCGGATGAGTATAATAATACCTATGATTTGTCTTTTATAAGCGGTAAACCTTGGACGCCGGGAGATGTAAAATATCGTGACCTGAATGGGGATAAGAAAATCAATAATGGGCTTAATACCTTGGATGATATGGGTGATATGACAGTAATCGGTAATACCACTCCTCGTTATCAATATACCATTAACGGTTCAATTAGCTGGAAAGGTGTAACCGTAAGCGCTATGTTCCAAGGGGTCGCTAAGCGGGACTGGGATCCTGGTACGGGAGCTTATTTTTGGGGAAGCGGACCTTATGCGCAGGTGACGGTGTTTAAAGAGCATTTGGATTATTGGAGTGAGACAAATACAGGGGCTTATTATCCAAAACCTTATATTCATACAGCAGGAGGAGTGGTTCCTTTCCGTAATAAGACAATGACGCTTAGTGACCGTTATCTCCAGAGTGGTGCTTATTGTCGTCTGAAAAATCTGACAGTGAGTTATGATATCCCTGCCGTATGGACAAAAAAGGTAGGTTTACAGAAAGTGCAGGTGTTTTTCTCTGGTGAGAATTTGTTGACTTTTACCACTTTGAAAGGAATGTTTGACCCGGAAGCTATCTTTACCAAGAATGATTACACGGCTGAAGGTGGAAAGAACTATCCTATGAACAAGGTGATATCTTTTGGTCTAGTTGTTAACTTATAATTTGATGAATATTATGAAGAAAAGAAATATATTTTTGGGTCTGGTTTTGATGTTAGGTCTTACCGGTTGCTATGATTTGGATAAGATGCCTGAAGGGGTATTGTCTACGACGATTCCTTTTGCAAGTACGGGGGAAATGAGAAATTATCTGGATCAATTCTATCAGACAGGTAATTATAAATATGACTATGTCAGCTTTGGTGATGGAATGCGTGCGCAAGGTTTTGATGCCGGTGGTGGACAATATATTGCCGGGGCAGATACACATAGTGATAATATGGCTTCCAGTTCGGTCAGTACCCGTTTGGCAGGTGAAACGACATTGAGTAGTGCGGTCAAACTGCAAAATTATACAGCTATCCGTAATTTAAATTTTATGCTGTGTAATTTAGATAATTGTGTGGAAAAAGGATCTGCTGATTATAATCAGTATGTGGGTGAGGCTTATTATTTCCGCGCATGGTATTATTATCAGATGTTTATCAGCTATGGGCGCCTGACGTGGGTGAACACTCCGCTTGATCCTAATATGGAAGAAATGAAATTGCCTCGTGCTAACCGCACGATTATTGCCGACAGTATTTTGGCTGATCTGGATAAAGCGGTGATGTATCTCAATACTCAGAACAATAGTGCTACCATGCGGATTCATAAAGATGTGGCGCGTGCTTTGAAAAGTGAAGTGGCCTTGTTTGAAGGAACTTGGGAAAAATACCATAAAGCGAAAAATGATAAGTTTTTTGATTCTACGGTGACCGATGAAAAAATTCGCGATTATTTTAATCAGGCTGTTGCAGCTGCAAAAGAAGTGATGGATCGTGGCGTATGGGCCATTTATAATACTGGTAACAAATTGGATGATTATCGTCAGATGTTTCAGACTACAGATTTATCGGGTAATCCGGAAGTACTTTGGTATAAACAGTATGATGGAGATCAGATTGGTAATAATGTAAACCGTTACTTAAATCAAGGAGGAGGGAGTGTAGGTGTTACGGCTTCATTAGTGGATGATTATCTGACAATTGATGGTAAACCGTTTGTTGGTGATGAGCGGATTGAAGCGAAAAAGGTGTTCGGGAATGAATTGCAGCCGACTTTGCGTGATCCGCGTTTGTCACAGACTGTTTGTATGCCGGGGCAGCAATTACGTCCGGATGACAAGGCTCCTTATTATGTTGTACCGCCATTGATTGGTACTTCATCCTATAATCAGAATATGACTGGTTATTCTTTATTAAAACATGTGCAAATTGATTATACGGGCAGTCTGGATGCCGAGTTCAAGGGAGCCACACCGGCTATTCAGTTCCGTTATGCAGATATCCTGCTGAATTATGCAGAAGCTCTGGCTGAACTGGATGGTGTGGGGAATGCGCAGAAAATTATTGATGCCTTGCAACCTTTACGTGACCGTGTAGGTATGCCTCCGGTGGATTTTGACAGGGAGTATAATCAGGAAGCTGATTATGGTTTCCGCAATCTTGATAAGTATATTCAGGCTGTACGTCGTGAACGCCGGGTTGAAAAAGCCTGTGAAGGACGCCGTCAGGAAGATATCATGCGCTGGGCTGCTGCGGACGAATTAATAGTGGGCAAATGGCCGAAAGGTGCGCTCTTTGTGGGAAGTAATCTTGAGAACCATCCTGTATATGGTGATAAGTTAATTTATGATCAAGCTTCGGGAAATAATCTTTTCCTGACAGGCAAGTCCGGGGATCCGTTGCGCTATATTATACCTACGAATCCCGCAGGATATGAATCGGGTTGGAAATTTAATGTCAACCGTGACTATCTGTTACCCATTCAGACACGTATGTTAGGAGATTTGACCGGTGGTATGTGGGAACAAAATCCTGGATGGTAGGAATTATGTTAATAAAAAAAGATATGAGTAGAGTAACACCTGTGTTATTATATTCTTTGACGGGAGCAGTGGTGTTGTCATCGCTGTCTTCCTGCAAAGAAAAGAAATCTGAAGAGGTAAAAAAAACGATGAATGTAGTCTATATCATGTGTGACGACCATTCTTATCAGACGATCAGTGCCTATGACCAACGTTATATGCAGACGCCCAATATTGACCGGATAGCCAGTGAGGGTGTCCGTTTCACAAACAGCTTTGTAGCAAACTCTCTGAGTGGTCCCAGCCGTGCCTGCATGCTGACCGGTAAACATAGTCATGCCAATGGATTTACGGATAATACCATCACATTTGACGGTAGTCAGCAGACTTTTCCGAAATTGCTTCAGGCTAATGGCTATCAGACTGCTATGATCGGTAAATGGCATCTGGTATCTGAACCTACAGGATTCGATTATTGGGACATCTTGATAGGACAAGGAGATTATTATAATCCGAAATTTATTAAAAATGGTGAACGGGTACAACGGGAAGGTTATGCTACCAATATTGTGACAGATTTAGCAATAAATTGGATGGACAGTATCCGGGACAAGAGTAAACCATTCTGTCTTTTTATTCATCATAAGGCTCCTCATCGTACCTGGATGCCCGATCTTTGTGATCTTGACTTGTATGATGATGTGATTTATCCGATGCCCGAAAACTTCTATGATAAATATGAAGGTAGAATTCCTGCATCCAAGCAGGAAATGAGTATTATAAAGGATATGGATTTGGTGTATGACCTGAAAATGGCGGATAAGGAGAATGAGATCCATACCACGACAGGACTGGAAGAAGCGGGCAGAAATATGTATAATGCTCTGAACCCGGAACAGAAGGCTGCTTGGGATAAGCACTATGATCCTATCATTGCCAGATTCAAAAAGGATAAACTGACGGGTAAAGCCTTGGCGGAATGGAAATATCAGCAATATATGCATGATTATATGCGAGTTATTCATTCTGTAGACCGTAATGTGGGGCGTGTCTTGAAATATCTGGAAGAAAATGGATTGATGGGGAATACGATGATTGTCTATACTTCCGATCAGGGCTTCTATATGGGGGAACATGGTTGGTTTGACAAACGTTTTATGTATGAAGAATCTTTCCGTACTCCTCTGATGGTCCGTTTGCCGGGTGGAAAGAAAGGTGATATTGATGAAATGGTACAGAATATTGATTATGGCCCTACTATATTGGACCTTGCAGGAGTGAAGGTGCCATCGGATATGCACGGAGTTTCTTTCCTGCCTTTACTGAAAGGAGAGAAAGTTTCCGATTGGCGTAAGTCATTGTATTATCATTTTTATGAATACCCGGCTGAACATGCTGTCCGCCGTCATTATGGTGTACGTACAGATCGTTATAAATTGATGCATTTTTATAATGACATAGACTGTTGGGAACTATATGATTTACAGGAAGATCGTATGGAAATGCATAATATCTACGGACAACCCGGAACGGAAAAATTAACAAAAGAACTGAAAGACGAATTGTTGCGTCTTCAAGTGCAGTATGATGATCCTATCCGGAATATATACAAAGACTGACAACCTAATCTAACCTAAATTTAACATAGTATGGAGTATTCCCGATTCTTCTATTTGCAAGAAGGTCGGGAATCTTTTTTCCTATAATCAGACGGACTCATTCCCACTATATTCTTAAATACAGTACTGAAATTACGTGAGTGTTTGAATCCTGTCTGTTCTGCCACTTCGCCAATGGATAATGTGGTCGTGTCTAATAATTTACGTGCATATTCCAGACGGCATTTAATGATGTATTCGCTGATGCCCATATCCATCATCCCTTTAGTCTTATTGTAGAGTGATGCACGGCTCATTCCCATTTGTTGTGCTATGAAATTAACGTCCATATTTACATTGCTGATATTTTCATTGATAATGCGGTTGAATTGGATCATTAGCTGTTCATTGATATAATTCAGGTTCTCCTGTTTTTGTATAGGGATATCTATGGTGGCATAGTGATTTTTCATGAAGTTGTGATTATGCATGATATTCTGTATCTGAATAAACAGCAAATCCATATCGAACGGTTTGGTAATATAGGCTTCTGCGCCCATTTTGTATCCTTCTTCCATACTGGTGTCATCAACGCAGGAGGTAAGTAAGATTACGGGCATGTAGTTTAAATCAGGCTTTTGTTTAATATAGCGACATAGTTCGAAGCCGTTCATGCGAGGCATTTTTATGTCACTTAATACAATTTGGGGACGTCGTGACGTGAGGATAGGGAGTGCTTCCATACCATCATGGGCTTCATATACTTCTTCAAACAGAACTTGTAGATTACAAATCAGGTAATTACATAAGTCACGATCATCTTCCACTATTAAAATAGAATGGAATTTCTCTATGCTGTCTTGTTGAGGTTGTTTGCGATCTATGTCGGCTGATAGATGTAATGCGTCATTCAAATAGGTTTGAGGTGTGGATTGAATGTCGGCGGCTTCCTGTCTATACGGTAAGGTGAAAAAGAAGGTCGCTCCTTTGGTTTCATTATTTTGTGCTCCGATAATGCCTCCATGCATTTCGACCAGTTGTTTGGCATATGACAAGCCGATTCCTGAACCTTGCAGGCTATGTTTGCCTTGATAGAAACGGGTGAATAAGTTGGCGATGTCCTCTTTTTGAAGTCCTGTTCCTTCGTCCTTTACAGTTATCCGGATGCGGTTCCCGTTGCCTTCCAGATAAGTGGAAACTGTAACGGTAGAGTTTTCTTCGCTGAATTTATAGGCATTTGTCAAGAGGTTATTTATAATGATTTCGCATTGGCTATGGTCGAAATACATACTATCTATAGCAGTATCGGGAGCAAATATCAACGAAATGTTACGTAATGAAAGTTCATCCTTGAAATCATTCAGGATACTTTGCAGCCATTCATTAAAAGGCGCGGGAGACATGCGCAGGATATTCTTCTCCACCTCCATTTTGCGCATGTTCAGAATCATGTCAATGATATTTTTCATTTGGCGTGCCTGTTTGAATGCACCATATAGCTTGCTACGGAGTTCGTATGGGATTTGCTTGCTGTTTGTGAGTTGTTTCAGCGGTGTATAGATTAAGGTTAAAGGAGTGCGTAGTTCATGGTTGATATTGATTAACGCTTTTACCTTTTCCTTATAGATGGTACGTTCTTGTTCCTTGTATTTTCGTTTCAGATGTTGGTCGTGGGCTCGTATGACATAGATAATGGAAAGAATAATGATGACTGCACATATTAGGATGAACCAAGACTGCTGCCACCACGGAGGAAGAACGGTAAATTTCAGTAACGTGAATTCAGAACTCCAATTCCCATCGTTTTGGGTACATTGAACAGTTATGCTGTAATTACCCGGAGAGATGGTGTGCAAAATAAGATGAGGACGGGATGTTTCCGTGTATTCTTTATTTAACCCTTTTATGCGGAACCGATATATACGCTTGTGAAAAACATTTTCTCCTTCTAGTTGTGTATGTATTTGTAGAGAGGAGAAATTGTAAGGAATTTCCATCGTTGATTGGGAATTGAAGGGGACTATAGTACCGTTTAAAGATACTTCCTGTAATTCAAGAGTGATGGGCGGAGGAATGGAGGCAGATTTTAGGGCTTTGTTTATTCGTACCAATCCTTCAGAACCACCCATGTATATATTGCCGTCACTAGCCACCAATACAGGTTTGGCCAAGAAATCATTAGGTAATACTCCATCCATTTCATTGTAGATTACAAAATGATTTTTTTGTGGATTATAAGCGTATATGATCCCTAATGATCCCATCCATACGATTCCTTCATGATCGATGACTAAAGAAGTGATTACGTCGTTTCCATCGGGTAACTTTAAGGGCTCTTTACGGTTTGAGGGCAGGTAAATTCGGGTAATTCCGTTAGGTCCTGCTATCCATAGAGTCCCTAAAGTGTCAATGCTTGCAGCTAATATTTGGTTGTTCTTCTCATAAGCTATGGTTTCGTATTCATTCTTTTCTTTATTGTACTGGAATACGTTGCTTCGGTCGTGAAAAAAAGGATAAGTACGGTATTTTCCCATATAGACCCAGGAATATTGCAATTGTTGATTACTGGGAAAAATGGGAATCAATTGTTGACTACCGGGTATATATCGATAAAAAGCATTGCCATATAGTTCGATTTCGTTTTGATCATTAACTCGTATATTGGTGGGTGCACTGGAGCTTGCCAGCTTTGTTTCTGCATCTTTGTCCGGAAGAGAGAAACGTTGGTAGCTTCCAGTCTTTTTATTGAAACGAAAAATTCCTTTTGAGAAACTGGACGCTAGCAGTTCGGTTTCGGATAAAGGACAAATAGATACTATCTTTTCTCCCAATGTTTGCGGATAGTGGGTAAAATGTTCCGTTTGCGGGTCAAAGCAGTTGATGCCGCCTCCATCTGTACCAATCCAGATTCGTCCGTCTTTGTCTTCCCATAAACATAAGGGGCATTTGTCGGATAAACCTGAGGCTGGGTTTTGTGCAGCTTTGGTATAGGTGGTGATAAAGCCTTTTTCTGCTCCTAATACTCCTTCCCGGACCATACCTATCCACATGTGGTTGTTGCTATGGCATAGGCATGTTACTGAATTGGCTGGGAATTGTCGGTTTTCCTTGTTTGATAAGATTTGAATATCACGAGTGTCCGGATAGATGATATTCACTCCGCCTCCGTCTGTTGCCAGCCAAATGGTTTTATTCCATTCTGTTATATCAAGAACGATATCGTTGCTCAAGTTTGAATTACGGGTATTATAGGAGGTCAGCAGTTGTCCGTCCTGATTATAACATTTTACTCCTTGCCCATAGAAGGAAACCCAGTAATGTCCGGAAGAATCCTTATATAGATCGTATGCATTGGATGATTCACCGAATGGAGAATCGGTTATTTCTCCTGTATGTTTATTTAATAACTTTATTTTCCATGCATTGTTTATTATCAAGTAATGAGTGGAATCGAAAGGCTCCATCTTGATAATACGGATTCCTGTTGTTTTTAAAGGGATTGCTTTGGAATGTTTTAATTCTTTTTCATATACAAGTAATGTGTCGGTTACAGGTATCAACAGTTTGCTTCCTTCTGTTGCTATAATGGAAGTCTTTACCGGTTTATTATGCCGCAGAAAGATTTGCAGGGAGTCTTTCTCATATTCATAATAACTGATTCCTTGTGAGGTGACCGCCCATATCCGCTCTTCATTATCTCCGAAAATATCGTTGATGTAGTGGCTGTTTTTACGTAATAAGTCCGGTAGATTATATTTCTTGATTTTTTCTCCATAGAAACGATATATTCCCTGAGTGGTTCCGACCCATAATGAACCGTTTTTGTCATCGTATAGGGATGTTATAGAGGTTGGAAGCCCTTCTTTAATAGAAAGTTGTTTAAAATGATAATAAGGACGGTTGATGGAATAAGTCTTTATGATAAAACAACATAGAGCCAGGATTACATAGACGGTTTTTCTCATTCAGATAAGGTCTTAAAACAAATATTTGTACAAATATAAGAAATAGGTTTTGAAATTCAAAGCGGTAAAGAGGATATTGATAATCGAGAATAGCTGTGATATTATATGTAATTTGTCATTCTGAACAGATGTAGAAGATAACATAGTGTTCAGAATGACAAAATAGATTGGAGAATGAGGGGGATTTGTCTGACAGGTTTTTTGTCCTTATAATGGGATTTTTTTCAGTTTTTCATTCTCAACCATTATTTTATATTTCTTTCCTTTAGTTGTCTTAAAGGTAAAAGTCCGGTTACCATATCTCAGATTGCAGGGTTCACCGGCTTTGGACAAAATAACGGCCTCTTTTAATTTACCATCCTGCCAGGTAATGTTAATTTCAAAGTTACCTTTGGCACAAAGCCCCTTTACAGAACCTTCTTTCCATGCGTCTGGCAAGGCTGGGAGCAATTGGATGAATCCCATGTGACTTTGCAACAGCATTTCTGTGATACCGGCAGTTCCGCCAAAGTTACCGTCAATTTGAAAAGGCGGATGGGTATCCCATAAGTTGTCCAAAGTCCCATTTTTTAGTAAGTTGCCAAATAGTTTGTAGGCGTGGTTACCGTCTTGCAGACGTGCCCATTGATTCAGTTTCCATCCCATACTCCAGCCGGTAGCTCCGTCACCGCGGTGTTCTAAAACAACTTTGGCGGCATGGGTCAATTCGGGAGTCATAATTGGTGAGAGGGTGTGTCCCGGATGCAGTCCGAATAAATGGTTGACGTGACGATGCTCGTCTTTGGGGTCGTCTATGTCTGTTGACCATTCCATTAACTGACCATAACGTCCTATTTGATAGGGTACAAGATGGTTCAATACATATTGCCATTGTTTACGGTCTTTGGAATCGACACCCAGTGCTTTGCTGGCATCAATAGCATTGAGTAATATTTCGCGGACTACAGCATGTACAAAAGTGGCTCCTTGGTCTACAGGTCCATGCTCGGGAGAAGTGGAAGGAGCAGCAGTATAGGTTCCGTCCGGTTTATGCCATAAATAGTCTACAGCGAAGTTGGCACTGCTCTTGATAAGATCATAGCCTACTTCTTTCAGGAATTTTTTGTCGCGGGTGTAATCATAGTATTCCCAAATGTGAGTTGCCAGCCAAGGACCTGCCATCGGGTTAAAGTTCCAGGACATATTTTCATCGGTCAAAGGGGAGGTGAATCCGAAAATGTTTCCGGAGATGGAGGCTGTCCATCCACGTGCGCCGAAATAGGCTTGGGCTGTCTTTTCTCCCGGTTTCACCAAGGTACGGATGAAGTCTATCAAAGGCCATACACATTCGTTCAGATTGGTGGAGCAAGCAGGCCAGTAGTTCATCTGGATGTTGATATTATTATGGTAATCTACATGCCATGGGCCATCTACCCCGTTGGCCCACATTCCTTGCAGGTTGGCCGGGAGATTGCCGGGGCGTGAACTGGCAATTAATAAGTATCGCCCGAACTGATAATAGATTTCTTCCAGCCGGTAGTCCGGATTTCCTTTGCGATAGCGTGCTAGACGTTGATAGGTGGGGAGGTCTGTAACGGCAGGATATTGTAAGGTCATGGGAGCACGAGGGTTCAGTTGTAGTTGGACTCTTCCAAACAGTTGGGTATAGTCCGTTTTGTGCCGTTCGCATAATTCGTTGTAACTTTTGGCGGCGGCAGCGTCCATCATGGCTAGGGTTGTTTGTTCCGGATCAGGACCGACATACGTCTTGGGGTCTTTGAAGTCTGGATTGAAGTTGAGTTTATAATCGGTATCTGCGGTCAGCAGAAAAATGACCTCATCCGCATTGCGGACAATGAATTTGCCATCAGTCGTGTTCAGGCTTCCTCCTTTGTTTATGGCTTGTATGCGGAGAGCAAATTTCATTTGGTTGTTTTTGAGGCAACCGGTATAGAGTAAACGATTGGGACCGTCTGCTTTGATATCACCTATGGCTTCAGGGTTGCTGCCATAGCTGAATATCAGGTTTTGCATACCGGGACGGTCGGCTGTGAACTTCAGCACCATCACGCTGTCGGGATAGGAAACAAAGTATTTACGCTCGTAGTTCACTTCATCTTTGCGAAAACTGACTACTGCCATGGCCGAGTCAAGAGACAGGATGCGTTTATAATTGGTCATACCGATCTCACTTAAACCGGTTTCGATGTAAGCTTCTCCTAATGTAGTAAAGGAGCCGAAACGAAAAGGTGTTTCACGGCTTGGCTCATAATCGGCTAGTCCGTTGAAATTTTTGCAGGTAAGTTCTTCTGCTTTTTTCTGGTTGCCGTCTGTAAATGCTTGGCGGATTTCGGGTAATAGGTGTGCTGACTCTTTATTTACGTTCCAATAATAAGCTGCTCCCTTTTCTGTGTTTGGTCCTCCACGCCATAGTGTCTTTTCGTTTAAAGTGATTCGTTCTGCCGCTATAGATCCCATAACATTGCCTCCCAAACTGCCGTTTCCTATGGGGAGCGAGTTGTTTTCCCACGCTTTGTCTGTTGCAGGAGAATACCAGGAAGCGCGTCCGTCCAAATTATTAGGGGTATCAAACCAGATGCTCAATCCTTTGGTGTAATCTGTACTCTGTGCCTGTAAGGAAGCTGCGAATAGGCTTCCTAAAATGCATAGCTGAAGTTTCTTCATAAATTAATGATATTAGTTAAAGGTATTTCTACAAAAATACAATTAGATTTTTATTTGTGAGAAATGTAATGTTTGAAATTTAGGGTGATTTCCTGTTTTTATAGGTATATCAGGGTTGAAAGATAATTTTCATCGAACATTTCATTGGCGATATCCCACAAATGTTCTGCTGTCAGCATTTCTATCCGTTTGAATACTTCTTCCGGACCTTCAAATTTACCATAGTGTAAGAAAGTTTTTCCCATATCCAATGCATTGTTCTCAAAATTGTCTCCGGCAACCCCTATTTGTCCGATGATTTGTTTTTTTGCAGCATTCAGTTGTGAGGAACTTAGTTTGCTGTCACGCAGTTTTTTCAATTCTTTATGAACTAGTCCGATGCAACGGTCTGCATCTTCCGGATCAGTTCCGAAATAGATGCAGAACACTCCTGTGTCTGTGTATGAGGTCAGATTGGCTTCTACGTTATAGACCAGCCCCCGGCGTTCGCGCAAGGAAACGTTTAGCCGGCTGTTCATACCAGGTCCGCCCAACAGATTGTTAAGCAGGTAAAGTCCGGTTCGTTTTTCATTATATGCATTATATCCCCGGCTGCCTATCATTACATGGGCTTGATGTGTTTCTTTATTCAGTGTCAATGCCTTAGGAATATAGAGAAAAGGTTCTGTCCGTTGGCGTTCAGTAATGGAAAAAGGGATGTCGGCTGTCACTTTCTCTATGGTGCGTATCACTTTTTTAAAGTCTATATTGCCTTGAATGAAAAAGATCATATTGGTAGCTTTGTAAAAACGGGAAGTGAAATTCAAGGCATGTTTGCTTTTGAAACTACGCAATAAGTCCGGTTTTCCCAAAATATTTCTTCCCAAAGGATGATCGGGAAATATCAATTCCTCAAAATCATCAAAAATCAGTTCTGACGGACTGTCTTCATAACTTTGTATTTCATCAATAATCACTTCCACTTCTTTGTCAATCTCATGTTGTGGGAAGGTGCTGTGAAATACAATATCTGCCAGCAATTCTGCTGCCCGTGAGAAGTGTTCTACCAGGAAAGCACTGTATATCACTGTTTCTTCCTTATTTGTATATGCATTTAAATCTCCGCCTACATTTTCCATGCGGTTCAGGATGTGCCATGCATGTCTTTTTTGTGTTCCTTTAAAGATAAGGTGTTCCACGAAATGGGCCATTCCCTGTTCTTGTTCGTTTTCATCACGGGTTCCGGCATCGACGGCAAAGCCGCAATAGGCTACATTAGACTGATTGGGAGCGTGAATAATGCGCAGCCCGTTAGGCAAGGTGAAAGTATTGTATGACATTGTTTTTTGCTTCAAATAAGTTTCGGTTGGCAAAAATACAACAAAAGTTATTGCCGTTCTTCAAAAAATGCAGATATTTGTATTTACTAACAGAAAACAAGATGATGGATAAAATTGCTATTTTCTGTTCCGCATCCGAGAATATAGAGCCTGTGTTTTTTGAAAAAGCACGTGAGTTGGGCGTTTGGATGGGACAAAACAAGAAGACGTTAGTGTATGGAGGTGCTAATATCGGATTGATGGAATGTATTGCCAAGGCAGCCAAAGACAACGGTTCGATGATAATGGGAGTTATTCCGACCAAATTGGAAGAACGTGGACGAGCCAGCGATTTGGTGGATGTGACTTTCCGTACGGATAATTTGAGTGATCGTAAAGATGTGATGTTGAATGAGTCGGATGTAGTGATAGCTTTGCCGGGAGGAGTGGGTACACTGGATGAGGTTTTTCATGTAATGGCGGCCGCTACGCTGGACTATCATCGTAAAAAAGTAATTTTTTATAATATAAATGGCTTTTGGAATGGCATTATCGACTTTTTGGCCGGATTGGAGAGGCAGCATTTTGCCCATCATCCGTTGAACAGTTATTTTGCTGTTGCCAATGACTTGAGAGAACTAACCGAACTACTTAAATAATATTCATGTAACCTATTATGATGACATCTATACACGAATTGTTGCAGAAAGAGGCTCAGGCTGTTTTGAATATTCCTATAACTGATGCTTATGAGAAAGCAGTGGAATTGATTGTTGAGCAAATACACCGTAAAAAAGGAAAGCTGGTGACTACCGGTATGGGTAAGGCTGGACAGATAGCTATGAATATAGCTACGACTTTTTGCTCTACAGGTATTCCGGCAGTGTTTTTACATCCCAGTGAAGCCCAACATGGGGATTTGGGGATTTTGCAGGAGAATGATTTGCTGCTTCTGATTTCTAATTCAGGAAAAACCCGTGAAATTGTGGAACTGACACAACTTGCACATAATTTGAACCCGAAGTTGAAATATATTGTTATTACCGGAAATGCGGATAGTCCATTGGCTAGAGAATCTGATATTTGCTTGTGTACAGGGCATCCTGATGAAGTGTGTGCTCTGGGTATGACCCCCACAACTTCAACTACGGTTATGACTGTGATAGGTGATATTTTGGTAGTGGAAACCATGAAAAAGACCGGTTTTACCATCGAAGAGTATAGTAAACGTCATCATGGAGGATACTTAGGTGAGCGTTCACGTGAGTTAAGTAAGTAAAAAAAATAGAACCAACCGGAAGGCAAGGAACACAAATAGAATTTTATTAAAGGACTTGTGTCATTTGTGTTCCGGTTTTATGTATATATTAAATTGTAAATATAAAAATGAGAAAAGTAATAGGTATAGGTGAAACCATTCTGGATATTCTTTTTAAAGATAGCCAACCTACGGCAGCAGTTCCCGGTGGCTCGGTTTTCAATGGAATTATTTCATTGGGGCGTTTGGGAGTCAATGTAACTTTTATCAGTGAAACGGGAAATGATAAAGTGGGCGATATTATTCTGAAGTTTATGCGAGAGAATGGAGTAAGCACAGATCATGTGAATGTGTTTCCTGAAGGAAAGTCACCTGTGTCTTTAGCTTTTCTGAATGAACAGAATGATGCTGAATATCTTTTTTATAAAGATTATCCACGGTTGAGGCTGGATGTGACAATGCCTGAAATACATCGGGATGACATTGTGATGATCGGCTCTTATTATGCTGTAACGCCTCAATTGCGTGATAAAGTAAAAGAACTGTTGGATAAAGCTCGTGAAAAAGGGGCTATCATTTATTATGACGTGAATTTCCGCAGTACTCACAAGAACGAGGCGATAAAGCTGCTTCCTGTTATTCTTGAGAATTTTGAATATGCTGATATTATTCGTGGCTCCGTTGAGGATTTTGAGAATATGTTTGGTTTGACAGATGCGGATAAGGTTTATAAAAGTAAGATTGAATTTTATTGTCCGCATTTTATTTGCACGCACGGTGGAAAAGGAATTCGCCTGTATACAAAGAATATAAAAAAGCATTATGAAGCGGATCCTTTGCAGACTGTCAGTACAGTGGGAGCCGGAGATAATTTTAACGCCGGAGTAGTTTTCGGATTGCTAAAATATCGTATCCGTCGGGATGATTTGGATGAACTGTCGGAAGATGACTGGGACCATGTGATTCGTTGTGGAAAGGATTTCAGTGCCGATGTTTGTATGAGTTTGAATAATTCAATTTCAAAAGAGTTTGCTGCCGGTTACAAATAAATCGAATAGCTCTCATTGTTTTAAACTCTTTTATTATGTATGAGAACCTTTAAATTAATAGCAGGTCTTTTCTTTTTGCTACTGGTGGTTGCTTGTCAGGACAAAAAGCGGTCTTCGCAGATTAAGGTAGCGGAGAATGAGTCGAAATATGTGGTTCTGGCATATGTCACTTCATGGGGAGAAAGTACGCCCGATCCGGCATGTTTGACCCATATTAATTATGCATTTGGGCATGTTACAGATAATTTCAAAGGAATACGTATAGATAATGAACCACGTTTGCAAATGGTGGTGGGGCTGCGTGAAAAAAAAACGTCTTTGAAAGTTTTGCTGTCTGTAGGCGGATGGGGAAGCAGTAGGTTTAGTGAGATGGCACAGACAGATAGTACACGTATGGCGTTTGCTGCAGATTGTAAACGGGTGATAGACCAGTTTGATTTGGACGGAATTGATATAGATTGGGAATATCCCGGTATAGGAACTGCCGGTGTATCTTTTTCGCCGGAGGATACTGATAACTTTTCTTTGTTGATGAAGGATGTACGCCATGCTATCGGTAAAGACAAACTGCTGACCATTGCTACACAGGCAGGTGCCAAATATTACAACTTAAGGGCTGTCGAACCTTATGTGGATTATGTCAATATCATGACATACGATATGGAGGAATCTCCTAATCACCATTCGGCCTTGTACCGTTCGGAAATGGCTGAGGAATGGTCTTGCGAGGATGCGGTTGCCGCCCATGTTGCCGCAGGTTTTCCTGTCGGACGCTTGGTATTGGGTATTCCGTTCTATGGGCATGGGACTAATGAAGCTCCAGAATTATTGGATTATCGTCATATTATCGCTTTGGATTCTTTACAGAGTTGTTGGGATAGCGCGGCACAAGTTCCTTATATGGTAAATTCGCAAGGACATGTGGTCGTTAATTATGAAAATGCCCAATCCATCGCATTCAAGTGTCAGTTCCTGCATCAGAAAGGGATGCTGGGGGCTATGTACTGGGATTATGATAGCGATGATGAAAAGGGTACATTACGCCATGCCGTCTATCAAGGTGTAATGAACCCTTGACTCTTTCAGCTTATTTTTTCTTTATCTGCATATTTCCTGTAGAGAGGATAAGCCGCTTGCAGTATTTTGTTCTTTAATAAAGGAGAATAGTCGGGATAAACCGATAAAAAAGTTTCTACTGCTTTGTAGGCCGCTTCGCTATCGTGATTCCTTAATAAAGCCCCGACCCAATTGCGGGGGAAAAAGATATCTCCGGTACGTTGAACCTCTGTTAGTTCTTCTAATGCCGGACGGATATATTTCACCGCATAATCCTTTCTTGTAGAATGATTCAGATAGCTTAAGGTCGTAGCTGCCCAGGGCTCAATCCTTCTGTTTTCCGCTTGCAATAAAGATTGGAACAAACTGTCCAATTTTAAAGTATCGGCAGTCATCGCACGTGATATGAAATCGAATTGACGTAGACGGTCCGGATTGTGGATGCGTTGGCGCTGTGTCTTAAGTATTTCTTTTCCTTGTTCAGGTATACGCAAGGCCAGTTCGTAGGCCAATGTAGTGTAATCTTTTTCATTTAATTGTTGGACTCTTTCGGTTTCCCATAAGGAATAAAGGCACTGAATCATAGCCGGACTTGCTGTTTCTGTAATTAGAAGGCGTAATAACTGGATGCGACAAGAAGGAATCGGATGAGAATAGCTGAGTCTATAAAGCTCATTTTCTATTTTATCACGTTCTACCGAAGATGTCTCTTGCAGAGGAGAGGACAAGTAATTGGTTAATGTCGAAGCTATCAACGGGTTCTTTTCACAATGTATTCCGTTGAGTAATGCATTCATCCATGTAGTATTCGGAATTCTTTTTGCTTGATAATTTTCATGCATCATCATTAAAACTGCCTGTCGGGTTGTTTCATTGTCTATTTCTTGCCAATGTTCCAGCAGCCAGTGGAGACTGTTGTTGTCAGGAATAAACAAACCATATCCTCTTCCGTCCGTATTGGGCAAAATACGGGTGGGGGTAAAGGGTAACGTAATACGGCATAAGTTGTCTGTCAGGCTAGCTTCTATCGTTGTGTCTCTTGTTCCGCAAAGGGTGATATTGAATTTTTGAGGCCAGTTTAATCCTCTTTGATATGAGTCTTGCTGATGTATGGTCAGCTGTTTGCCGGATACTTCGAAATTGATTATCGGCATTCCTTTTTGGTTTACCCATACATCGCTGAAAGCGGTTAGATCTTGCTCTGTTTTACTGTTTAGAATTTGTATCAAGTCATCCCAAGTAGCGTTGGCGTAAGCGTAAGTTTTTAAATATTCTTGAATCCCTTCCCGAAATGCTTCTTTTCCCATTAATTCCACCAGTTTTACCATCATGACAGGGGCTTTGTTATAAATGATCTGTCCATAAATTAATCCTGCATTTTGAAGGTTATCTAGCGGTTGCCGGATTGCAGTGGTTCCGGGTGTACGGTCTTCTGACAAGGATGCGGCTGTATAAGTCTTCATCCAATTCAGCTGGTGATTGACTTGTGGGAATAATGGTTCGGTAATCAGAGCTGCAAAATAATTGGCAAATACCTCTTTAGTCCAGACATCATCAAACCAGTTCATCGTTACTAAATCGCCGAACCACATGTGAGCGGTTTCGTGGGCGATTAATTGGGTTCGGCGAAGTTCTTCATCAGGAGTGGGATTTTCGCTTAGGAACATTTGCGTGTCATTATATAAGGTGGCGCCTGTGTGCTCCATACCTCCATATTGGAATCCCGGCAAGATAATAAAATCGTATTTGGCAAAAGGGTAGGGGACATTGGTGTATTCTTCCAGCCAGTTCAGCGAAGCGGTCACTTGTTTGAAGATGGTATCTAATTGGGCTACTTTTTTAGAATCTGTTTCGCGGTAGTATGCTGAGATTTTCCGATTGCCTTCTGTATATTCTTGATGTTCTAATTTACCGGTGACAAAGGAAAAGAGATAAGTGCTTAATGGTTCAGTTGGGGCAAAAGTTACCGTTTTGCAGTTGCCTTTTGTTTCTTCTTTAGTAATATAGGTATTGGAAACAGCTTTCCATGCTGTTGGTATATCCAGTCGTAGGGAAAATGTGGCTTTCAGATTCGGCTGTTCGAAACAAGGGAATAAGGTACGGGCACGGTCGGGCACTAATAGCGTATACAGAAATTCATCATTTCTGTTTAGCGACTGGTTGCCGGCAATAAATTTGATAGTGATATTATTTTTGCCTTCTACTATATTTTTTTCAGGTAGGATGATGTGCTCGTTATGGAATTCATAACGGGCAGTTTGTCCATTGACGGATACCGATTTTATTTTTTCAGGCTTTTCTCTGAAGTCGAGAATAATTTCTTGCGGTGCATCCAGATTAAATTCAATGGCAATCTCTCCATTTACCGGAACTGATTTTTGTTCAGGAATGGAGAAATATAGCTTATATTTCAACTCTTTAATCTCCTGTTTGCGCAGTATTGCCAGTTCTTGCGATACGCCCTCGTCGTAGAAACGAGGATTGCTTGTTGTCTGTTGGCAACTGCATAATAATAAGTTGCACATGACAATAAGATATCCGATATATGTTTTCATCATCTAAAATTTATCTTGGTTATCTGCTGCAATTTTTCGGATGCCGCGCTGTGAAGCTATGAATGCACCTCCTAATACTCGTTTCCCCTCGTAAAAAACGGCTGATTGTCCGGGAGCGATGGCGGATGCTTCGGAAAGGAAACGGACCAATAGTTGTTTTTCATCTAATACGAGCACTTGACATGGAATAGGCTTGCTGCGATAGCGGATACGTACTGACAAGTCCTTGCATTGTAGTAAATCCTGCATTTCTGTGATATGATAGTCTTCTACCAACATATATTCTGCTTTAAGTTCCTCGGCGTCCCCTAACATGACTGTATTCTTTTCTGCATTGATGCGTAGAACGTATGCAGGATGCCCCAAAGCGATTTCCAACCCTTTCCGTTGACCTATTGTATAATAAGGAAAGCCTTTGTGCTGACCTATCTTGACTCCTTTACTATTTACAAACCATCCCGGTCCTACTTGGGTGTCAATATCCGGGCATTGCGAACGCAGAAAGTTTCGGTAATCCCCTTCTATAAAGCAGATTTCCATACTTTCACCTCCACGAGCCTTCGCTTCGAATCCCTTTTGTCGGAGATATTCCCGTACTTCCTGCTTGGTATAAGTTCCCAATGGAAAGAGAAAACGTTGAAGTATCTCCTGAGGAAGTTTCCATAGAAAATAGGATTGGTCTTTTGTCTGATCATCTCCCGCTACGATATACAGTTTTCCCTTCCGTTCTTCCAGTCTGCAATAATGCCCGGTAGAGATATGAGCACAATTCGTTTGGTCCGCCCATTCACAGAGAATTCGCTCTTTGAATAGCGGATTGCAAAGGACACAAGGATTGGGAGTTCTTCCTTGCATATACTCATCAATGAAGTGTTTTACAATAATCTGTTTGAACTCTTTCCTCACATCAGCTACATGGTGTTCTATTCCCAGCCGTTCTGCCAAGGCTTTTGCTTCCAGCACATCATCAGGTTCATCTTGACCGGGGGTGGAAAAGCGGGAAGGGACATCCCACGTTCTCATGGTAACTCCTACCACTTCATATCCTTGTTCTTGCAGCATGATGCAAGTGGCGGAGCTATCTATTCCGCCACTCATTCCTACCAAGACTCTTTTATCTCTGTTATTCATTATATAAATAGTTCAGGTTCACGGCGTGCCGCACATTTTTGGTGCAGCATGGGAGTGTAAGGAGTATCAAAAACTCGTGCACCATTAGGGCATTCTTTTACACAAGCGCAGCACTTGATGCATTTGGTAATCTCTGTTTCTATTTTTCCTTCATCGCTTAAAGCAATGGCATGAGTAGGACATACTTCGATACATTCGCCACAGGCAAAACATTCTTCTGTGCAAACTGGAGCGGCAGGAGTAGAGGGGCCTACAAAGCGATAAGGTATATTTCCTTTTATGTAAAAATCGGATAATATTTCATCTTTCTCCAGTTTTGTCAGACAGTCTTTCCCAAATTGTTCCGCAGTCTGTAAATCGGTAATATCCGGACGACCTTCCGCAATGGGCATGTTAGGACGGCTATAACTGTGTTCACCAATAAAGGCACCGGCAGCCAGTGGAGTGAACCCTAATTGAATAGTTTCATCTCTCAATTCGACTAGTGCATCTTCGTAATCGCGGTTACCATATACAGTGATTAAAATAGCCGGAGCATTGTTGCCTCTTAATCTTCGTAGCCGTTGCAATGCTATTGGGGCTACCCTTCCTGCATACACAGGAACTGCAATGATCGTGATAGAATCTTTGATTTCTATCGGACTACTATTCTCATCTGTAGTGAGATCTATTTCTATTCTTTTGCCCATACCTATACTTCCTCCGATGGCACGGGCTATTTTCGCGGACGTATGTGTAGGCGAAAAAAATATGATGTGATTGCTTGTATATGTTTTCATAAACGCAAATATAGTGACTTTTGTCCAAAGGTAACCAAATATATAGATAAGATGTACAAGGATATCGAAGATTATTGTAACATGGGTGTAAAATATGATTGGTAAAATGGTATTCTATACCTTTGGTTAATAGAAGTGATATAATAGATTATACAGGTTAAATTATACTTAGTTGTGAACAATAAAAAGCCCCTGTTTAGGACGATTAAAAGATTTTTTAACCGGAAAATAAGTGACATGATTTTATGTGATGATTGTTAATCCTTACTGACTTGAGATGTTATATAAAAGGAGAATGTTAGATTTTTGTTTTTCTTTTTATAGAGAATAAAGTGCGTTTCATCTGTTATAAACCTTGCTTTGTCGATGTATTTATACTATTATATATAAGATATATAATGAAAGTAATTACTGACTTTAATAGGCTTTTAAGGCTTTCTATAGTTGTTTGTGAGGTAAAGAATATATAGATATTCCTATTTCTTAAAATATTCCTGTATTTTATAAAGATTTTTAGTGGAAAGTCTTGCAGAATAGAGTAAAATGGGTACTTTTGTCCGATGAAATTATGGCTATTATAGAAACTGACTAAAATATGGATGCTCTATTTCAAACGCAAAGCAATGAGCTTTCTACTATAACGCAGAAAGAAAAGCTGTTTAAAGATGCAGAACGGCAGTGGAATACACTGTCTTCCGAGAAAGGAGCGCCCGGAAGAAAAGTTGATTTTGAGATCTATAAAAGCATTTTGTATAACCTAGAAATCAGAAAAGTATATTTGGATTCAAAGCTCTCTTTAGAAAAGTTTAGTTCAATAGTCGGCACGAATACGACCTACCTGAGTAATGCGGTGAACAACTACTTCGGATGCAACTTCAAGCAGCTTCTTAATAAATATCGTGTTGAGTATGCAAAGTCCTTATTACTAGAGGGTACGTATTCAACCAGTTCTCTTTTTAGGAAGTGTGGGTTTGCATCCCAAAGCGTTTTTTATGCCGCATTTCATAAAGTGGTCGGCGCATCTCCCTTGCAGTTTCTATATAAAGCACCATCCAAACGCGGAAAAAGATTTAAAGTCCTTTTATAACAATAACATTTTGAGTTTTTAAATTTATAAATTTAAAGTTTTTCTATTATGAACAAAAAATTTTTAAGTGCAATCCTGTTCGGAGCCCTTATGGTCACTTCAACAGGAACATTTGTATCTTGTAAGGATTACGATGACGACATCGACCGCTTGGATCAAGAAATATCCAATGTGAAAGATGCAATCAAGGCCCTTGAAGACAAAGTAGGCTCAGGCAAATATGTCGAAAGCTGTACTCCGTTCACTGATGGTAATGGTGGTTATGAAATCAAATTCAGTGATGGAGAGACCATTAAATTATACAATGGTGCAAAAGGAGAACAAGGTGAACCAGGCAAACCAGGTACTCCGGGTACTTCTGCTGATGATTATGTAGTATCAGTAGAAGAAGGTGAGTCAGCTTATGAATTAGTTATTACTTACGCTAATGGCACTAAAAAGACTATCAGTATGCCTAAAGCTACTTCTGTAGTTAGCGGAGTTAAGTTTATCCCTACTTTCCTTTCTGAAGGTGAAGCTGCCAGAATCCATTTCCCTACCATCGTTACTGATAGTGTGGCAGGTAAAACAGAGATTGCAGGTGCAGATTGGAGTGAAAGTAACTTTAATACATTTAAAATCGTTTACTCAGGTAAGGCAGACGTGAAGTATCAGGTAAATCCTAACAGCGTATCATTCAAGGATATGGAAGTGGTAGGATTTGTTCGTGATACTGCTGAAATATGGAACTACAATACAAATAACAAGAATTGGGAATTGTTCAATGCCGGACAAAAGCTATACACTGATGGAAAAATCACCGTTGATTCTTATAAAGAAGGACATGGTATGTTAAACTTCCGTGTAAAGGATTGGGCTTTTGCTGAGCAATCTAATCTGGACGAAAGAACAGTATATTCATTGAGAATTAAGAACAATGACCAAATCGTTCATTCTGATTTTGTTCCCGCCAAGCATGAAGTAATTTTGCAGAAGAACGTACATTTGGTTAAAGTCGCTGATGCATTTGACCAAACTAACGCTCCTGCTCAGATTAAAAATGCAATTGCTCCTAACAAGGTAAATTATAGAGAATTCATCGAAGATGAATATTATCTTAACACCTTGAATCCGACTGGTACTGAAGAGGCTAAATTAAAAGCTTATCAAGCAGATAAAGCCAAGTTCGAAGCCAATGCTGAAAACCAGTTATATAAGGGAGATACTGAATCTAAAGATGATGCAAACCGTATTGTTGTAGAACTGAATTACACGGGCGATGGACATTCAAAAGATTTAAGAGATATCGTAACTTCTTTCTTTGATAACCGTAGTGGAAAAGCCAAAGATGCTCAGTATCCTTTGATGGATAATGGTTTTGATGACTATTCATTGGTGTTTGAACCGGTTGACTTCTACTATGATGGTGTTAACCAGACTAAACGTTACTTGGAAGTTACCAAAGATGGTGTTGCTACAGTAAAACAAACTCCGGACCCGATTTGGGGTGCAGAAACTGATGCCAGTCACACAGCTGCTATAGACAGAACTCCTATTGTTCGTGTGAAACTGGTAGCACCGGGTGAAGACAATGGTAATGTAGTTAAAACAGCAATCATCAAGATTCACATTGTACGCAAGACAGTTGTTCCTGAAATTAATGTTACAGAAACAAAAGATGTCACTCTGAAACATATCAATCAAGTTCTTGATATGGATATGGATAAGATATTCAACCATAAAGATGTACAGTTGAGCAAAGACGAATTCCGTAAGACTTATGAGTTTGTTCCTGAATTTGCGACAGCAGACGAGGCTAAACAACACGCTGTATATGCATGGGACGGAAAAGATAATAAAGACTATTCATTAGATCCGAATTTTGTTCCTGAAGAATATAATCAGCTGTTCGTTACAGTGAAGAATACAGCATTCTCTCGTCATGACGATCACGACGTTTACACTGTTAAGGGTACATACAAGCCAAATGCTGATCATAAGGGATTACCTGACATCCATGTTACTTATACTATCAATGTGAAGTATCCGAATGTGGTTGCTCCTGAAAAGACCAAGTTGAACTGGGTAGATGATTCTTACTTCATTGCTCACGGTAGATATGATAACTTTGATGCTCCTAAAACTTATGAAATGGTTGCAGCATTGAATGACGAATTCGATTTGATCAACTATAATCCTTATAAGGGTCAGACTCATGATAAGGATTGGGCTAGAGCTACCTTGTCATTCGAATTGGTTGACCAGCATAATAATGCATCTAAGATAGCTGACGGTCACAATTCCGGTATTCGTTTGTATCAAGGTAAAGACAATAAGTGGTATATCGCCTTGGAAGCAACAGACGCAGGACGTGCTTGGATCAATGCTGCTGACGCTAAAGATTTGAAGAAGATCAAAATGCGTGCTGTAGTAAGCTTCAACGAAGATGTTGACGGATTGTATGGTACTTGCAACAAGGAAGCCAATGCTCATAACAAGTATGCTAAAGAAGATTACAATAACTTCTCTTGCGATACTATCAATATGGTAAACAATACTCCTTGGGCTAAAGATCATACTACTAATTATACTGGTGCTGCTGCTCCTGAAAATGGACGTTCTACAGTGGTTATCGATGAATTTGAAGTTGCATTTGTAACTCCGATGGTATTCCACGCTTACGAAGCAGGTCCTTTGTATGACAAGTACCAAGAAGCTGAAAATACAGTATCATTGAAGGATGCATTCTTCTTGTCAGATTATCTGTGGTCTGAAGGTGCTCAGGCACAATTCAATAACAACCATGTTATCTATGACCACAAAGATATGGCTGAGAATAATACTTTGGTTCAAACTGGTAATAATGCAGGCTGGTCACAAAAACTGGTAGTTACCAACAACGTATTCGATGTCAATACAACAGTTAACTTCCAGGTTTCTAAGGCATACTTTGCTGATGGAAGTGAATTGGATGCTGAAAACATGAATAAGATCAAGCTTGATAATACTAAGCAGACTATCACATGGATTAACAATGGTGAAGATATTGCCCAACCGTTTACTATTGATGTAGAAGTTTGTGTAAATCACAAGTGGGGCGGTATCTGCGAGCATACTTGGAAGGGAGATCTCGGACATTCTGTCGGAACTATCCAAATTCAGGTTAAAAAGCACAATGATAAGTAATTAATACGCTCATTGTTTATTTAAAAAGAGGGGGGCAAAATGTTCCCCTCTTTTAGTCTTTACAATCGTTTATCCAATTATATTGTGTATGAAGTATATATATGCTGTCTGTTTTCTGTTATTAGTATGTGGCTGTCATAAAGAAAATGACACCCCCGTTGTTTTACCTGCACGGACACTATTGGTTTATCTGGGAGGAGATAATAATCTTGATGCGGAAACCTATGACAAACTTGTTCAAATTAAAAATGGATGGCAAGACGGAACAGATGGAAAAATAATAGTGTATCAGGATACACCATTTAAGGACTCTCCACGATTGATGGAAATTGATGGAAAAAGTGAGAAAGGCTATATTACCATACATACCTATGATCAAGAAAACTCAGCCTCCCCCCAAGTACTTAAACGAGTTATAAATGACGTAACTCGGCTTTATCCTGCTAAAAGCTACGGTTTAATCGTGTTTTCCCATGGCAGTGGCTGGCTTCCTTCACATACATTGGTCAATGGCTCGCGGTCCATCATCATTGATAATGATAATGAAATGGAAATAACAGATTTTGCCATGGCTCTTCCAGACCATTTATTTGAATTCATTATCTTTGAAGCATGTAATATGGCAGGTATTGAGGTGGCTTATGAATTAAGAAATAAAGCAGCATATATCATGGCTTCCTCTGCCCCAGTAGTATCTCCGGGATTCACTCCTATCTATGCCGGCAGCATATCCTGTCTGCTTGAAGAAACTGCTGATTTGCAAAGATTTGCAGAAAATTATTTTCATTATTGGAATTTGATGGAAGGCGATAAACGTTCTGCTACCATTAGCATAATAAAAACTGCCGGATTATCAAATTTAGCGAATTTGATACGACAGATCAATACAGAAATATCTGGTTCTTTCCTCCCGGTCGGTAACCTTCAAAATTATGATGGAGTTTTAAAAGCCCCATTCTATTTTTTTGATTTCGCTCAATGTTATCAATCATTATCAGATGAAAATACATACAATGCACTTCAAGAGTGTATCAGCCAATGTGTGGTTTACAAAAGAAATACTCCTTTTTATGCTACGGAAGAAGGAACATTCCCTATCACAGCATTTTCAGGTATGACCACTTTTATCATGCAGAGAGAACTTAATGACTTAAATGAGGAATATACAAAACTACAATGGTATAAAGATACTAATACACATTAGAGAATATGTAGGATAACTTTCTATGGAATGACATTTGGGGAGAAATCTTTTATCAGTTCAAAGAGATAAGACATATATAAAGATCTACTACTTTTTTACATCAATAGAATACAATTTAATTATTATAATATACAGAAAATTATTAGCTCAAAGGAATAGAATTAACAGAAGAAATTATTACTAAACATTGATGTTACTATTCAAAGAAATAAATAACTAAGATAGTTATTCTATAAGTTAAAAGGGGCTGTCCCTGAAAAACAGCCCCTTTATATTATATACCAATTTTAATATTATTCGAATGCAATTGTAGCGGTTGTCACAATGCCTGCGAAGTCAGTGAATGTTAGAACTAAAGTACCCTTATCACCGATTTGGGTATTTACCAATTTAATACCTTCGCTATCTGAAACGGCAGTAACATTATTCAAGCCGTCTACGCCATAAGCTACTTTAACTTTGTCTGCAGCAGTAGAATTAGATTCTTGAACAGTTACACCTTCGATTGCAGGAATGCTATTGCATACAGCAGATTCTCCCTTACCATACTGTAATGCCAAACCATTCTTCTTATTATTAGCAGTAGTAAGTTTAGCGATAGTAAAGTCCGCACCAACCTTAGCAGTTGCACCAGCTACATTATTAGTATAGTAAACCAACTTAGCACCTTCAAAGATAGACATGATCTTAGTAGTGAACTTAGAAGACTTAACAGTCAAGTCATTTACACCTCCAAATGTATAAGAAGCTACAACACCCAATTCATTAACTTTCAAAGTCTTATTAGTATTTTGGATATTCTGTAGAGTTACAGAAGCACTTGATTGGTTTGCTATAACATCCTTATTATCCACTTTGTCAATTGCCAACTTGATATCATTTACAGCAGCCTTTGTATTGGGAAGGAATGCTCTTGTGAAGTTTACCACAGGTGTATTAGCAACTGAAGCTGTCAAACGGGCAACAAACTTACCATCTTCCCAAGCAGTTGTGTTCTTGAACAGTTTATCCCAAGCAGGCAGAGCAACTGTTACAGGAATTGTAACTGTCTTGATTGTGCTAACGGCAGTACCTGATTTTTGATCCTTGATTGTCAAAGTCAAATTATAGTTACCTGGCTTAGCCTTAGCATTAACATTACCATTTACGGCAATCTTCATCCAACGGATATTGCGAGCATCTGAGTTAGCTAATACTACTTCACCATTATTTGCTGATCCATCTACAAATTTATCAGCAGGTTTACCATCCTTATCAGTATAGAATGTTACATTAGTAGAAGTCAAGTCATTTGCCAAGAAATTAACTTGATCTTTAACATTTTCAACAGTAATCTGAGTTAACTTATTAATTTCTTCAGCATTAGCAGCAGACAAGCTAGAGAAGGCATCCTTCAAATCTACAACAATAGCATTTAAATCTCCGCTGTCATCCAAACCTAATTCATAAGTAGTAGCGGCGATAGTTTGAGTATCATCAGATTTGACACCACCAATCTTCAATGTTATGTTTTTGGTTGTTTCCTTTCCGTCAACACTCATGATATGGACAGTAGCAATCACTTCTTCTGCTTTTGCAGATTCTTTAATAGACAGATTCATACCATTAGCAGAAACGCCTAACTTTTCAGCTTTTGCTGTCTGAGTACCTTCAAAAGCAATGTAACCATCATAGAACTTAGAATCTGAGCAAACTAATGATGAAGAGCCAACAGGTACTTCAATATTACTGTTGTTGTCCAGTGCTTTGTTATGATTGTTTCCTATTGATTTCAGGTTAGTTGTACTCAAAGTAATACCATTTCCAACTGTTGTAGCATTTGTAATGGCATTATCTTTAGCCACTTTTACAGCAATTGTATAATCGGTATAAACTTTACCATTAATACGTAAAGCGTACAATTTTGCATTATAGGTGGAATTATCCCATGCACCAAATACTTTTGTAATATTATCTTTAGTAACATCACTCTTCAAAGTGATAGCTAAATTCCATTTACCATTAGTTGCAGCAGCTCTAGGAGCGGTTGCAGCACCATCAGTACTATTCGGAGTGGCAACGATATTAACGGGAGCGATATCACCTTTTGTGTCAATTAATTCAAGTGTCATGCCTGATAAATCCACACTGGCAGGAGTAACAGATAATAATCCTTCAGCAGGTGCTATTTGTCCAATCATCAACTGGTTGGCTGCAATATTTCCTTTGGGTCCTTTCCAATCAATCTTTCCATTGCTCTTATAGCCCCAATCAAGCCCAGTTGCAGAAGAGGTGGTGGTAACAGCTCCGAATGTTAGATCGCCAATCATGATTTCTGTAATTGTAGAAGAGGCAGTCGGTAATTTGATAACCTTTTCACCATCAGCACTATATACTGTCAATGTATAGCCTGTAGCTTCAGTTCCAGTAACAGTAATACCAGATACAGGGATATTTGTATTTTCATATTCACCCTTTTCATTCAAAGTGTACCAATATCCACCTTCTGCTTTGACAGGAGCTTTTGCAGCATCTTTGGCAGGGAAAATACCTGTACCTTTACCATCAATCTTCAATTCACCAGTCTTTTCATCAACAGTAACTTGCTGAGCATCTTTACCCGGAGTTCCAGGAGCACCAGCTTCACCATCTTTTACATCCAAAGTAACGGTTACAGTACTTCCTTTAGAGAAAGTAAAAGTCATTCCTTTGCCATCAGCAGTCTTGGTGATACCTGTTACATAATCACCATTCTCTACTTTTGTCTGCAAAGCTGCCAGCTGAGATTTCAAATCGGTCAACGTAGCGTTGATCTCATCGATTTCGTCATCATAGTCTTTACAAGATACAAACGTTCCTGTTGAAGAAACCATCAAGGCTCCGAACAGGATTGCACTTAAAAATTTTTTGTTCATAATAGAAAAACTTTAAATTTATAAATTTAAAAACTCAAAATGTTTATTGTTATAAAAGGACTTAATTGCGTTGAATCATAAAAGGATTCCGACTCTGCGATATATATTGCAGGGGAGTCATGCCAACTACTTTTCTGAACGCCACATAGAACACGCTCTTGGAGGCGAACCCGCAACGGCTGAAAAGCTCATTCACTGGGCAATCTTTACTGTCCAGCAACTCCTTCGCGCGAACCACCCTGTAGGAATTTATTAACCGCTTGAAATTGCATCCGAAGTAGTTGTTCACCGCATTACTCAGGTAGGTCGTATTCGTGCCGAAAACAAAAGAATACTTATATCACTATAAATCAACAATGTAACTACCAAATAAAAAACTACTCTGTCTATTGGTTATCTATAGAAGGTCTAAATAAATTTTTATATATTATCAACGGAGGACAGTTTGCACGAATAATTACATTTATTGAAGATAGGAAAGGTTTTCTATTATTTCAAAATGCACCTTAATAGTGCAAAATAAGCAAATATATGTACAGCAAGAGTGTGCAGATAAAAGGGGGGCCGATTTAAGCCGCCGTACCGTTATGTATCAAATGCAGAGCCTCTCTTTCAGGGATATCTCCAACTGTTTCACCGTATTTCCATCAATACTTATTCTTTATCAGATATCCTGCAACACAAAGTCGAATTGCCGAAAGATTTCCGCCCCTTGGTATATTTTACTAATTATTTAAAGAGAGGTTATTATCCTTTCGTTTTGGAAGATGATTTCGATGTGCGATTGCAACAGATTATCAACCATACTTTGGAATCTGAAATTGCCGCCATATTGAGCGCCAGCCGTAATAATATTGAAGATTATAGCCTGTACATTGAAGAAGCCGGATAAATGAATGTCATACCCTTGTGGCAATTAGGTTTGGGTTATTAAAAAGCCGGTCAATGAGGAATTTCAGTAACAAATGCCCATTGGTGAACTGTACCTGTCGTTATAAAGGGAAAGCGGCATGAAGCTTCCCCAGGGTAAGATTTCTTATTCCGGAAGGTTCCTGAAAAAAGCGATGGAACTGATATACAATTCCAAACGTGTCATGTTGTAATCCATTGTGTATCTCCCAGCTGATAGGCGTACCATAAAATAGGGGTGTGAATGCCTTTATTCCGTATCTTACATATCCTCCAATGAGTAGCCTGTATATTCTATCTGATATCTTTTTAACTCGCCTATAAGTTTTTGGGATTTTTCTTTCAAGACCGGCATAGATATTTTATTCCGGTTAATCTTTACCTCTGCTATCCGGGCTGTACGGTCAATACGGTTTACAGCTACGATATCAATTTCATTTTCTCCTTTTGAATCCCACCAGTTTCCTATAATCGTGAAACGCTCCTCTTCCCATAACTTTTGTTGGAAATATCGCTCCAATACCAAACCGGAATAAACATCATATCCTTTCTTTACAATATCCAATAATAAATCCGACCGGTGATTCTCCACCAAATCAAGGTTAGGATAGATAAAGCGGAACCAGAACTGCAGAAAATTGTCATTCAGCTTGTACTTGACTCCCTTGCTCCGTTCAGACGCAAAGATGGGACGCATCTTCTTCAAAAGGGTATAATTGATTTCAAGGTTGCGCAGATAGGCACTTGTGGTGATACCTAAAACTGAGTCGATCTCACCGGATGTATTTTTCCCGTCAGCTATCAAGCTCAAGATAGAATAATAAACGGCTCCCTCTTTTCTAAATTCCATATTGATCAAATCATTCCCTTCTGTAAGAAAAGGCATGTATTCATTGGTAAAGCAAGTAAGCATTCGTTCTTTCTTGAAAGCACCTTCGTCCATCAATGTTTCTATATATTTTGCTACCCCACCGGTCAGCATATAAAGACAAAGTAAATCCGCCGGAGTATAAGCAGGATGATAATGCCTTAGAATCTGTTTCTGTGTTGCTATGCTGAACGGCTGCAAGTCCAGACGCTTGGTCATCCGTCCATACATGGCCGATTTTTTATCCTCAAACAGTTCTTTCATCAGTGAATAAATGGAGCCGCAAGTAATGAAGTTTATTTTCATATCCGACTTGTATTTATCCCATAATTCTTGCATGTCGGCAAAAATACTCTTGCGTACATAAAAGAACTCCTGTACTTCATCTATCACTAGATTCAGCTGGTTCTGAGTGGCATACGAAAAAAGAATATCCAAAATATCACGCATAGAACGTACCGAGCCATAAACGGATATACCAAGTTCCCTCTGTATCTGTCTTTGTATAGAACTGCAGAAGGTAGCTTCCGCCTCGTTTTTCGCCAATATATAAAGGCATTGCCTACCTTGAAAATTCCGTCTTATCAGACTGGTTTTGCCGATGCGGCGTCTGCCCATGACTATGGTGAACCGTGCCGATGATGCGGACAATTCTTCCTCTCTTCTGAGAATTTCTAATTCTTTTTCTCTGCCAAAGAAATTCATATATTGTTAACATTTAGCTGTTTATAAAAATAATAACGGTTATAATAACCATGGTTATTTTTGCAAATATACTTTTGTTTATTTGGAGCAGCAAGAATTGTGATATAATTTATCTGAAAAAAAAGCTGAAAAGAATTATCGGACCTGATAAACTGGAAGAAGAAGCTATCCGGAATCTCATTTTCATCTGTATGAAGCAACAATGTATCCTGAGAATGGAAAGGCTGGGAGGATTATTGTTACATAGTCTGAAAAATATAAATCTTTCATACCGATCATAAATCAGGCTCAAAACATTGATGATTATCTGTTTATTAGCATGTCGGGATTCTGAGATTCTCTTAATCTTGAATGGCTCAGCGATAAAAGCCGGTTGTTTCTTTCTTCCTTTCATCTACCGTCGAAACACCCTGCCGATAGGCGTTCCGGCTATGAAGGGACATCCTGTCATTGCCTTTTCATTCTCCTTTCCTACCGTTCTTTCACACCTTTCCGTAAAAGGGTACAAACATACGGCTGAAACGGGAGTGAGAGGAAGTAATTTCAACCTTAACCAGCTGATCGTCTGTATGTCTTAAATAAAATGACAGGATGAATGGAGAAGGAAGCATATCGGCTTAACAAGGAAGTAATGCGATGAACAAGCTTGGCTGGCACACGGAACATGATAGGCCTGTACGCAGAACACGGCAACTTTGTACACGGAACATGCTGACGTTTTTTTTAAACGTATTGTTGTTTTTTAAAAACCTGAAGATGTATATTTAAAACCTGAAGGTATATTTTAAAAACATGTCGGCTTATTCAACAATAAACATTAGTAACGTGCAAGCCTCAACATTAGTAACGTATGAACCGTAACGTTAGTAATGTGTAGGCCTGTACGTATATATTGTATCAAGTTTCACCATATCTTGTACCAAGTTTCATTGAACTTTGCACCAAGATCTGCCATATTTCCGCCCCCTCTTGACAAACGCCTTTTTATGTTGTATATTTGTAGTTTGCCAAACTTAAAAAAGTAACTCATGAATGTATTCGCTACTCTCAAAACAGTCTTCTTCGGAAGCAAATTCCTGTCAAGCCCTGTTCCTATTGACGGAACACCGCGTCGTGATCTCGTATCCGCTCTCAACGGGCTGATGCCGCTTTGCCGGACTATACCCGGCGTGCGTCTGGCGCTGGATATCCGCGAGGGCCAAGTAGTTCTGGCATTGAACTGGACTCCACGCACCGACGGGAATGCTTCCACGGGCAGTTACCACTACATCGTGTCGGACGAAGAAGGAGTAAGAGAGATGGCCGACTCACAGGTTCTTCTCACTGAAAACGGTAAGGATAACCTGCCGGGGAGTATGGACGATTCTCGGATACATCCGATAGTCTCAACTGAAAAAACAGAGAAGGATTCCGCTCACTTGAAAAAAGATGTTCAGAAAAAAGCAGGACCAACCTCCCCAGAAGATACTGGCAAGAAAGCGAAATCACATACCCTGATGCAGGAAGTGACCGCTTTCCTCACCTCCCGCTACCGCTTCCGGTTCAATGTGCTTACTGAAGAAACTGAAGTAGCAAGTGTAGAAAACAACATTCCCGATACTCATCTGCGTTACACCAAGGTGGACGAACGATGGATGAACTCACTAAGTCTGGAGGCTATTGAAACGGGCATAGACTGTTGGGACAGGGACATTCAACGCTTTGTGCGCTCACGCCGCATCAGTGAATACCATCCCTTTACTGCCTATTTTGAGCAGCTTCCCGAATGGGACGGCACGGACCGGGTGTCCGCGTTGGCACGCAGGGTGTCCGACGACCCGATATGGGTGAACGGTTTCCACCGTTGGATGCTGGGACTCTCCGCTCAATGGATGCAGCTCAATCCGGATAACAACCGCGCCAACAGTGTGGCTCCCCTGCTGGTGAGCAGCCGCCAGGGATTGGGGAAAAGTACGTTCTGCCGTCTGCTGATGCCCGATACGCTGAAATCCTACTACACGGAAAGTTATGACCTAAGTTCCCCGGCATCCGCCGAAGCCAAGCTGGCCGCCTACGGATTAATCAACTTGGATGAATTCGACAAACTAGGTGCATCCAAAATGCCTTTGCTGAAGAACTTGATGCAAGCCTCCGCACTGAATATCCGCAAGGCTTACAAACACAGCGCTTCATCGCTTCCCCGTATTGCCTCGTTCATCGGCACCAGCAACCGGGAGGATTTGCTGGTAGACCGCACCGGCTCACGCCGCTTTCTTTGCGTCAGTCTGAAACATGCCATAGACTGCACCACGTCCGTAGAGCATAAGCAATTGTACGCCCAGCTTAAAACAGAACTTCTATCCGGTGAACGAAGCTGGTTCAATAAAGAAGAGGAACAGACTATACAGCAACATAATGCCCTATTCTACAAGCATGTACCCGAAGAAGAGGTGTTCCGCCTTTGCTTTCGCTTTGCTACAGAAGAGGACAATCCGCAGGAAGTGCTTAGCCTCTCCGCCACCCAGCTGTTTGAACGTATGAAGGCAGCCCATCCTTCGATCATGAGAGGGATGACCGCTTACAGCCTGAGCCGTATCCTGCCCCAGCTGGGCGAACGGGTACATACCACCAAAGGAAATGTATACCGGGTGGTAGAATGTTAACTTTCAATTAATTGAGAATTTATCTATGGAAATGAGATTCCCGGTATGGAAGTCGATTAGACGCATTCACACTCTCAAGCATATATTGTCAAGAAGTGTGAATGCCCTTTTCTAGTATATGAATGGGTCATCCGGCATCATAATGAGCGCTGCATACCAAACGTATTTTGTATTTCACCGTACTCCCCGCCTGTAAAAATTTGGATGAGGTTTTAAATCCGAATGCATATATGCTTCCGTTATGATCATATACATACCGTTTCTCAATATCCAATAACGGGTCTCCGTTTCTTAATCCCTCTATGGTTTCATTCAGTTCATCCAGTGATGATCCGCTGAACGTCTTATGCAATACTTTTGCCTCCTCTTCAGTCGGAAGATGCCATCCGTCTGCTTCCTCCTCCTGTATGATATTCCGCACATCGGAAGCGAATCCACTCCACTCATCCAGACTCATCAACAAAATATCCGCCCCTGTGGAACTTGCATTCTCTATGCCAGCTACAATACCGCCGTTCCAGATACCGCCAATTTCGGGTAGCCCGGAAAGATCCGGATTAATGGGAGGCGGCTCACTACCGCCATTACCTTCATCAGCACCGCCAAAATTGAATTTGATGTCTACCGGAGCCTTCCATTCACCTGATATCAAACTGCCCCCTACCGTGACATCACCCGAATAGCTACCCCCGATATTCAATGGCACGTTCGCTTCCGGCTTTCCTTTGAAAGTGTATCCAAACGTCTTTGTCTGACTATTATCTTCCAAGGTTATGGAAAAAACAGTCTGAGAGCCGCTCCCCGGAAAAATATAAAAAGGCTTTGCACTCCAGATTCCACCCGGCTCAGACTCACAAATAATTTCCGTACTCTTGTCTTTGCCGGAATACTCCCTTGTAAACGACAGGGAAGAATATAAAGGCGAAATCTGCAAACTCACCTTTTTAACGTTTGCCGGTATATCTTCCAAACTGATATTGACTAAAGATACAGCATAATAGAGGGTTACAGAAACAGATATATTTTTCTTATTGGCAATTGTCACAGTTGAAGTGCCCATCATTAGCGCGCGTGAGCTTCTGTTATTTTCTTTCATAACAATTACATCATCAAGGCTAGGATCTTTCGGAACGATATATTCCTCTCCCAAACCGGCTATTGCAACAATAGTATATCGGGCAGGAGGTAACTTCATTTCAATCTGGGCGTTATCTGTCATTTTCAGACTGGCAGAACAGCTGCCGTCCTCTGCAAACGCATAGATATAGGCCGGATAATTAATCTGGGATTCTCCGCTAGACCTGGCAGATATCTTTAAAGGAAGATTTGTTTGCGAGACTCCGTCTTCATCGTCTTCTTCATCATACATCGGGCGTTGGCAAGAAACAGCAGACAGCAGCAATAGAAACAGAAGCACCTTTAATTCGGTTAATCTATAATTCATAACATATTATTTGTTTGTGGGTTTATTTCTTCTCCATTTATAACTATATCCTCTTCTTCATTTCCCGGAGTCCAACCCGAAATACTTCCTCCCGTTATAATTACATTTCCGTCTTTTACTACAATATTGTATTTATGAATACATCCGGACAATAAGCCCGGAGACAGGTCGTCTCGTCGTGTTATGTAATATTTGTTGTTACGGGTATATTCAATGGTGAGATTAACAGAATGGTTTTTCACAGCTTTCGGATCAATGTTTCCGTCATTCTCGCCCCCGTTCAGGATAAAATAAAAAGAAACATCCTGATTGTTCATGGTGTGTGACGGAGTAATCTGGAAGGTTTCCTTGGGAGTTTCGCTGATGGTGATGCTGTTCGTCTCAAAGGAGTAGTATCCTTGGGTCGTCAACCCATTTCCTTCAAGTCTGATTTTGTCAATAACGGCCTGTGCCATATCTCCTTCACCCTTTATGTTTATCTTTAATAGTGACAAAACGTGCTTAAATGAATAATCGCCCGAAAAGGCCACATTGCCAAGGTCGGTATCGTAGGAAAGCTTCCTGGATGCTACTAGAAAGTCATATTGGTCAATATTTTCCCAAGTCCCGTTCTGGCTGTCGAGAGAAGGCATTTTTATATTTTCCTTACTTTCGGCTTTGGAACCGGAGTGGGGATAATATGCGTAAAAAGTATGTTCCTGGTTTTTATCTTTCCAAAAGACACTCTTTTCTGTAGTCCAGGAAGTTCCATCGAATATCCAGCAGACGGCGCTGTCATTGTCCATAAAAACACCTATATCATCGGTTTTACTAAAACTAGCGATGGCATTTTCATTATCTTGCAAATAGCGTGCTCCGGAAACTGTTTTCCCGATTCTTGCCATAATGGATACCGTGTACTCTTTTTCTTGTGATTGCTCTAATTCCTCACTACCTTGGCAGGCAGAGAAGCACATGAACGTCAATAGCGATACATACAATGATCTTTTCATTCTTTTATTTTATAATAGTGAGGGACAAAACATCAGCTTATCCGTTAAAATTAAAATGAGGACAAGTTGAATTGGTCGAGGATTAAAGCATGTCTGCTTATTGTCGGTAAGAAATTAAACTTGTGTTCGGCTGCGAAAATAATTCATTCTTAGCAAAAAGAAAAATAAAATGATAAAAAGATGAAAATTAAATGTGTTATGCCGGCAACAGCATGAACATTCTTACCGGTATATTCCCATAAAAAATAGTGGAAGGCAATCTTTTGTTTAACGCTTTAGGCTGACTATGACTAAATCTTACCTGTAAATTATCTCCTTCCATTCTTCTACAGTACGTGTAAGGGAAGAAAAATTCACCCCGATACAGACTATTTTACGGTTATCGGTCAAATAAGATCGGGCATAGCCTTTCTCTGCTATTTGCTGTAAAGCCTCCTCTGCTGTTCCGTCCATCTTGAATTCGAAAATGTAAACATATTCGTCCATTTCCAATATGCAGTCCACTCGTCCGAAGCTCTGGCGATTCTCACAATGGATTGCACGGCAATAAACTCCTATCAAACGGAGAATCAGATAAAAAGTGTATTGGAAATGTTTCTCAGTCATATCCAATTCCTTCAAGGAAGTGTGAGAGTCATACGGGATGCTTGCAAGAAAGGCGGTCAGAGAATCACAAAAAGCGGAGGTGTTCCCTTGCTCAAGGCAAGTAACAGCATCGATAATCCAACTGTTGACCTCTCCACCTCCGGGTTTCAAATAATGTGCTGCCAATACGGACAAGAACCCTTTACGCACCTCATTATTGGGAAAATCGAGCAGATAAGTTCCCATACGTCTATTATATTCTTTAATAGTGAGATATCCGCTCTGATAAATCATGGGTAGAGGCTGTTCCACATCAGCCTTATAATCCACAAACAAAGAAGGAACATAATAACGTCCGGCAAGTTCGTTTATCTGCTCGCGGCTGTGTTGCAGCAGACGAACCAAATAGGTGGGAGTACCTGTAGAGAACCAGTAATCACGAATTGCCATACTGTCAAAAGCATTAAGAATGCTGAACGGATTGTAAATGTCGGTCATCCTCTCTCCAAAATGATATCCGTCATATTGCCGTCTGAGAAGTTCCTTCATTTCTTTCACTGTGTACTGATATTTAGCAGCTAACTGTATGGTGGGTTCTTCGAAAAATGCTTCCAGCTCATTCTGGGTGATACCGCACAAGGCTTCGTACCGTTCATCCATACTGATATCTTTAGGCTGGTTAAATCCACTGAAAACACTTACTTGGGAAAACTTTGTTACTCCGGTCAACAATACGAATCTCAAGTATTGATCGGCTCCTTTAAAGGTAGAATAAAAGGATTTCAATATTTCCCGGTTATGGTTCTCCAATAGAACTTGCTTTCCATAATCATCATAAAAACAAGCTTCCGTATCTAATACATCCAGAATAGGTTTGTCATATTCATCAATCAGAACTACCGCACGCCGCCCTGTCCGTTCATAAGCCCGACGAAGTATTTCAATGAAACGGGTTCCTATGGTTGTATAATTGGGATTCTTGCCATAAATATCTTCCCAGTTCCCTAAATAGCCTTCAATGGTAGCCTCCAGAATTCCGGATTGTGTATACAGTCCTCCATTAAAGTCTATACGAAAGATAGGATACTCATACCAGTCTTTTTCCAATCCGTCGATTTCCAGTCCGGCAAACAAATCTTTGCGTCCCTGGAAATAACAGGCAAGGGTACTTACCAGCAGGCTTTTGCCAAAACGGCGTGGACGGCTCAAGAAATAAGTCTTGCCTTGTGTTACCAAGTTGTAAATCAAGCCGGTCTTATCCACATATACATAGCCATCTTCACGGATTTGGTCAAAACTCTGTATTCCAATAGGGTATTTCATATTTTGTTGCGGTTCTAGAATGAATGATGAAACAAAGATATTAGTAAATGACAAACAAAGCAAATAAAGGATTTGTTTTTTCTGCTTATGACAAGTTTTTCCGTTTCCTATTAATGGATAATCGCCTGTTTCTGTCCATATATATTGGCATTCTGTCCTTTAAAGGATACTTTGAAAAGTATTTAGAATCTATCTATTCTGCAATAAGATATACTTCTTCTTCTGAATTTGCTATATCATTGTTTGTCAGTGTTATACATATTTTTTTGTATCCGGCACGAATACGACCTACCTGAGTAATGCGGTGAACAACTACTTCGGATGCAATTTCAAGCGGTTAATAAATTCCTACAGGGTGGTTCGCGCGAAGGAGTTGCTGGACGGTAAAGATTGCCCGGTGAATGAGCTTTTCAGCCGTTGCGGGTTCGCCTCCAAGAGCGTGTTCTATGTGGCGTTCAGAAAAGTAGTTGGCATGACTCCCCTGCAATATATATCGCAGAGTCGGAATCCTTTTATGATTCAACGCAATTAAGTCCTTTTATAACAATAAACATTTTGAGTTTTTAAATTTATAAATTTAAAGTTTTTCTATTATGAACAAAAAATTTTTAAGTGCAATCCTGTTCGGAGCCTTGATGGTTTCTTCGACAGGAACATTTGTATCTTGTAAAGACTATGATGATGACATCGATCGTATCGACAATACGTTGAACGATTTGAAGTCTAAATTGGATGCTTTGCAGACAAAAGTAGAAGGTGGCAAATATGTTACTAATGTAGCCAAAGATGGTGAAGGCATTATCATCACTTGGAATGATAATTCTACCAACAAGATTGAAACGATTAAAGGCGACAAGGGTGATAAAGGTGATGCTGTAGAAATCACTATTGATCCGACTACCAAGAATTGGAAGATTGATGGTGTTGACACTGGTATCTGTGCAGAAGGTAAAAACGGTACTTCTTCCAATGGCGTCAACGCAAAATCTCCTTCAATTGACCCGACTACAGGAAACTGGGTGGTTTATGAATGGAATGAAGAAAAGCAGGAATATGTAGGTACTGACACAGGTATCTCTGCAAAAGGAGCTAGTGCTTATGTAGTAGACGAAGGTAACTATTACACTTTGAATGTGGCTGCTGACAAAGCAGGTTCTTCTTATACTACTGTGAAACTTCCGAAAACTCCTGTGGTTATTACTGAAATTGAGGTGTTAGGATTGGTTGAGTCTGAAGATGGAGTTGCTTCTATAGTAACAGAAGGAAATAAATTCCAATATAACTATACATTCATTGAGGCATTGACTGATGCACACAAAGAATGGAATAAAGAAGAAGGTGTTAAGAAACTTGCTGCTGGACAAGTTCTTTCTACTTTAGAAAAGAGTAACTTCTTAGTACGTGTAGCTCCTGCTAAACTTGATGCTAGTAAGTTTACTTTCTCTTTGGTAAATTCAAAACTTGCTGAAGCACCTGTCGCATTGGATGCTCCTGTTGCTTGTAATGACCTTTTAGTTAGAGCTATTTCTGGTAATGGTTTGTGGACTATCGCAGCTACTGCTAAGGAAGGACTTACTTATGATAAAGCTGCTGATTACGAAAATGAATTTAAAAAAGGTGGTAAAGCAATTTTATTTGCTCTGCAGGAAAAAGACGGTTTCGCAACTCTGTATGATTTATCATTTGAGAAAAAAAACGATATGGAATTAACTGCTAAGGTTGATAAAGTAAATGCTGAATCTGTTAGCGGTTCACAAAATTCTGAATATGGTAAAACAGAATTGCAAGCATTGAAAAATGAAGCAGGTCAATCCAAAAAGCTTAATGAAATCAGCTTAGGGGATGTAGCAATCACTTTTGATAATGCTGTTTATGACGCTCACTTGCATATTGATAATGCTACCATTCAACGTTGGGGCATTACTAATGTCAATGGTACTTCATTTACTGTAAATAAACGTCCTGATGATGTAACTGTTGCCAACTTCCAAGTACAAGTTCACTATGTAACATTGAAAGGTGAAGTTAAGTCTGAATACATTCCATTCAAGGTTGGTAAGTCTTATGCTAACGTAACGACTCTGGCTAGCAAGAATATTGAAATTTCTGCAACTAACGCTAACAACAAATTTGAGAATTCATTAGACCCAATGTACACTAACTTGGGTGATAATGTAGATTTGTGGAAAGCTGATGTTGATGAATTAGTAATTACTTATGAATACTTCAATGCTGATGGCAAATGGGTAGCTGCTGATGGAACAAACAACGCTGGTAACATTAAGGCAGAACTTGATGAAAAGACTTCTAAGGTTACTGTTTCTATGGTATCTAACACCACTAAGATGGATTTGACTAAATCTTATCGTGTTAAGATTAACTTTGAAGATGTTAACGGTGAAGTATTGAATACAGTATATCAACCTATTACATTCTCTATCCCTGCAATGTCTCACATTTTTGTTCAACAACCAGGTGTCTTTGTAGATGGTGTAGCTTATGCTTATATGGATGCTAAAGCTAATAGAGGCGGTAATGCTGTTGCTGCATCTTATAACGTGAAGGGTGCATTCGTTGACTTGGCAAACAAGTTGGGTACTAGTACATTCAAAGCAAATCTTGATGCTGAGACCAAAATTGTTGATGATTATAGGTCTGAAGGATTGGCTGAATTGAATGATACAGAGCTTGCTAAAGATGATATTGCTACTTGGACTATCACTTTGAAAGATGTAGAAAAGAGTGAAATTAACGGAACTCAAAAGGGATATGGCAAAGAATTGATTGTAAACATCACAAATGTTAAGTATTTGAATGTATATGACTATAAAGATGAAGTTTACACATTCAAGATTTCAGTTTTGTCTCCGATCCTCGAAGGTAAAGTAACCGCTATTGGTGGCGAAGTTATTGTTCCCGCTACAAAACAGGATGGTTATAAAGTTAATGACTCTCATATCAAGGGGTACACTTATAACAATGAAGTTTATAGTATCTTCTCTGACGCAAAAGCACCTGAATACTGGAAACGTAAGGAAATTAATTCTGTAAACTTTGCTACAGGAAATGAGAATGTCTTTACATGTGATGCAACAGGTTCTGACTACGTAGATGCTAAAAACTTGGGTTCAGTAACTGTATACCCGAAGAACTTGAAGGAAACAACTTCTGAAAACATGACTGTAACAGTTAAAGATGCTTGGGGTTATACATTAACCCAAAAAGTGAAAGTAACAGTGAAAGTTGGTGAATAATATTTCATTGATTTTGAGTAAACCAAACATAGAAAAGAGTGACTCTGCAAAGAGCCACTCTTTTTTTATAGAGTAATAGAAAGAATATACATTTAAAGCATAATCTATTCTTCTATGTTATCGTTTGTTAACAGTCATAGCAACTTTAATTATTACATCGTGACCATACATATCCTTGCACTTGATAGTCAATGTAGAAGGAACAGCAGCAGTCGGATTCGTTTCAGAAGACAAAGCAGTAGCCTTGAAACCTGTAATATGCTTATTATCTATAATTACATCAAAGTATTCTTCTTCACCATTTGCATCACTGGTCAAAGTCGCATCTGTAATAATCAGACTTGATTCATAAGGTGTACTTAACAGTCTGCTATATCTGCTATCTTTAGCACTTGTTCCAAAAATGAAGCTGTCAGCAGCAAAGTCAAGACGATCTGTACCATAAGTTAATTTTGTAGACGGCATTGCAGTGGTATAATTACCGTCGCCATCCTTATCAGTATACGGAGCGCCTAATTGTTCGCGAGTAGCCCATGCCCAAGTATAAGTGCTATTATAAATACAGTTGTAGATAGTTTCAAATCTTTCAGCTTCTCTAGTTACATCATCATAACCACCTTCAGAATTCTTCATTGAAGAAATCTTACCATAGTTGTAAACCACTGTAGTGGTATGTTTAACTGAGTTGTTGATGTAATCTTTAACAACTTCCAACGTTTTGTCTCCGGCAACTACTACAGCAACGTCTTTATTTCCATCCTTCTTAGATGTAGCGAATGTTATGTTATAGTTAGCGGCAGCACCTGTACCATAGTTGAATACTTCAGACATCTTCATAGAACCCTTTGTAGCTGTTTCAGCTGTCCAAGCGATACCATTGGCGTCATTCATAGGAATCATGTAACAATTATAGATGCCATCAGTAACCTGTGCAGTTTTAACAGAGAATCCCGCAGGAATAGTATTAGGCAATACCTTAGTCATAGAAACTTTCATAGTGGCTAATACATGTCCTGAAGCATTCTTGATAGTCAATGTTCCATTATAAGTTTTGTTATCTTCATACTTGGTCCAGTCATCAACAGTCGGAACAGTATAAACTTTGGCAACCTTGCTGAAATCTGCCGGGAATGTATTTGGAGCAGCTGTATTGTACAGTACATTATTATTAGCATCAACAAAGATAGCATTGAATGCAGGATTTACATTATTAACCTTGTCTGTAGTCCAAGTAGCAGCAGTCGGAGCAGTTAACTTAGTCAAAGACACAGCAACCTTATCTGACTGAGTGGCAGTAACAGCTTTGTCAGTCGGATTAAGTGCAGTAACAGTAGTGGCAGTAGCATTCCAATCTGTAGCAGCATTACCTAACTGCACATAAAACGCTTTACCATCAGGATCAACTAAAGTACCATCAAAGTTTACAGCATATACACGGAAACCAATAACATCATTAATAGCCGTAGTGCTGTTGATGGTAATTTCTGTAGAAGTACCTTCAACCACTGTATTCAAACCAGAATAAGTATAGCTATTCCATGCATTCAATTCAGACGGTGCAGATTCTACCGCATTAGCCTTATCTAAAACTACATAAATACCACGGATATTTACCGGAGCTGTTACTTTATCATCGGCTGTAGACAAAGCAATTTTGATAGCCTCTCCTTGTACTGCAGGATATGATTTTTTATCTTGACGGTCGTCTATGTTATCTATTTTAACATTTGTATTAACCTTATCTAAAGGAATAATGGTAGTAGCCGCATCACTCTTCCAAGCTAATTCTTTATATGTTACATTAGTACCATCTTCTGCTTTAGTGAAACGATTATGAATATCCTTGACGTTTGTTGCATCAACAAAATAGTTTAAAGACTTTTCACCTACATATTCAGTCCAATCCAAAGTTAAGTCATAAGATGAAATAACTTCTCTTGTTTCAGCAGTAGACAAGGTGTTATTTACCTGTACAGCAAAGAGAATAGATTCAGTATCATTGCCAACTTTGGTTTCTGTTACAGCAGAAAAAGCTTTTTCATCATAATTCTTCAAAGCAACTGTAACTTCCCACAATCCGTTGTTTCCTGCCGCACGGCTTAATAATCCATTATATTTCTCAACTTTCTGAACAGATAAAAATTCATTCAAGTTCTGTCCTTGGCTATTAGTCAAAGAAATCATATCAGGAGTAAGAACCGCATTTGTCGGAGATACACGTACTACAAACTTGTCACCAGTCTGAACTTGTTTACCCTTAGTAAATGTTATAGCATTTGTAATACCTTCACTAAATACGTTTTCTTTTTCAATAGCAGTAGAAAAAGTCAGTCCATCGCCTGTAGGATTAGCAGAATACGAAGCCACCAGTTCTACACTAGTAACCATATCAGCAATCTTGCCTACAATGTCTTCTACTTTCTTAGTAGCAGCATCAACTTTCTCTGCCATATCTTTTAATGCAGCATCTGTGGATTCTTCTACTTCCTTTTTTAATGTCGCAATTTCTGCTTGAACAGCTTTGATCGCTTCTGCCTTTGCATCTGCAACAGCCTTGTCTGCAGCGGCTTTTGCAGCAGCGGCAGCATCACCAGCAGCTTTTGCAGCAGTTTCAGCGGCAGTTGCCTTAGCAAGAGCATCGCTTGCATCTTTTGCGGCAGTAGTTAAAGCAGCCTGCAAAGTAGCGATCTGAGAAGTCATGTCCTCCTTAGTCGCCAGTTTGTTAATTTGTTCCTGCAAATTGTCTATGTCATCATCATAGTCTTTACAAGATACAAATGTTCCTGTTGAAGAAACCATCAAGGCTCCGAACAGGATTGCACTTAAAAATTTTTTGTTCATAATAGAAAAACTTTAAATTTATAAATTTAAAAACTCAAAATGTTTATTGTTATAAAAGGACTTAATTGCGTTGAATCATAAAAGGACTCCGACTCTGCGATATATATTGCAGGGGAGTCATGCCAACTACTTTTCTGAATGCCACATAGAACACGCTCTTGGAGGCAAACCCGCAACGGCTGAAAAGCTCGCTCACAGGGCAATCTTTACCGTCCAGCAACTCTTTCGCGCGAGCCACTCTGTAAGAATTTATCAACCGCTTGAAGTTGCATCCGAAGTAGTTGTTCACCGCATTACTCAGGTAGGTCGTATTCGTGCCGGATACTATACAGTAATACTAATTGTTTGAATACCAGTTGTATGTGTGACAACTTTAATGATGTAAGGGCCATTTCAGGTTCTTTTTTATTTATAATTGACAATAATATCCGGTAAACTATCTACTGCTTTTTGTTTGAGTTCATCTATGATATGAACATATTTTTCAGTGTGCCGGGTAGTAGAATGTCCTGCAAGACTGGCGGCTGTTTTGATATTAGCTCCATTTGCCATAATGTTGGTGATAAATGAGTGTCGGGCACAGTGGAAGGTAATGTGTTTGTGTATATTAGCTCTTTTTACCCATTTGTTTAAAATCCTTAGTGTGTAAGAATAGGAGGGGAGCCCGAATACCAAGTCCTCATTAATGCCTTTATGCCTTTGTAGGAGTTTGATGGCAGTGTGGTTTAAGTTTAGATGCAAGATTGCGTTTTTGGAGTGTGACTGTACTTTCTGTTGCAGAATAGTAAGGCGGTTTGATGAGAAATCTATGTCTTTATATTGCAATTGATGTACATCACACCAGCGCAGCCCGCAATAGCAAGAAAACAAGAATGCCCTTTTTACTTCGTTGTTGGGGCATGGAGTGATAGCAAGTTTCTGAATCTCTTTTAAACTGAGGATTGCTTTGGTTACTTCATCAAACTGCATCAGGCGGATACCATCTGTAGGATTAGATGTCATTAACTTTTTTTCTATACATTTATTAATGCACATTCTGAACTTCTTGAAATATCCGATGGGAGTGTTGCCTCGGAGATGATCCCTGAGATACTCAAGAAAGTTTATACAAAAATCTTTTGTGAGAAGGGTTACAGGTAAGCTTTTCTTTCTTGTAAACAGTCGCAGATGGGTGATACATGCCCTAACCATTTTCTTGTCCTTTTTGTGATAGGTATCCAGGAATTGTCCTATCAGAATATAGAAATCGGGAACATTGCTTTTATCTGTTGGAAGTATATCATCGAATGTATTTTCTATATCGTTCAGATGATATTCAACGGATAAGAATTCTAGTTCCTTTTTTGCTCTTATCTGCCTGGCAATTAGTATCTTGTTTTTGTTCTCCGCTCTTCGCTCTGCACTGGTAGGAGCATCCAGAATGATACCCAAATACTCTTTGCGGCGTTTTCCGTTATAACTGTAATTTAAATAAAGCGAAACTCTTCCTTTGTTCAATTGTTTCTTTCCTAATGTAATTCCCATAATGAATAATAATTAATACAATAATAATGTTGAAAAGAAGGACCATAGAGGGACTGAAAATGAATTCCTCCATCTTTCTTTCTATAATAATAATATCTTTTGTACCTTTGTGTCATAAACAAAAAAATGGAAGAAAATTTTGATATACGCGAGCAACAGCTCACAACTAAAGAACGCGATTTTGAGAATGCCTTACGTCCGTTGAATTTTGAAGATTTTAGCGGACAGGATAAGGTGGTAGATAATCTGCGCATCTTTGTCAAGGCGGCGCGTCTGCGGGCCGAGGCGTTAGACCATGTTCTTTTGCACGGACCTCCTGGCTTGGGCAAGACGACCTTAAGTAATATCATTGCCAATGAACTGGGAGTAGGTTTTAAAGTAACCTCAGGACCGGTGCTGGATAAACCGGGGGATTTGGCGGGAGTACTGACCAGCTTGGAACCCAATGATGTGCTTTTTATTGATGAAATACATCGGTTGAGCCCTGTGGTAGAAGAATATCTGTATTCTGCCATGGAGGATTATCGTATTGATATAATGATAGACAAGGGACCTTCGGCGCGTAGTATCCAGTTGGAGCTGAGTCCGTTTACTTTGGTTGGAGCCACTACCAGGAGTGGGTTGCTGACTGCGCCTTTGCGTGCCCGTTTTGGAATTAATCTTCATTTGGAGTATTATGACGATGATGTATTGACAAGCATTATCCGTCGCTCTGCTAATATATTGAATGTGCCTTGTGACATGAAAGCAGCGGGTGAGATTGCTTCGCGCAGCCGTGGAACGCCCCGTATTGCAAATGCGTTGTTGAGGCGTGTCCGTGATTTTGCCCAGGTGAAAGGTTCCGGAAGGATTGATGTGGAAATTGCCCGGTTTGCTTTAGAAGCCTTGAACATTGACAGATATGGACTGGATGAGATAGATAACAAGATTTTATGTACTATTATAGATAAGTTTAAGGGAGGTCCTGTGGGGCTGACTACTATTGCAACCGCTTTGGGTGAAGACGCCGGAACAATAGAGGAGGTTTATGAACCTTTTTTGATTAAAGAAGGTTTCTTAAAACGTACTCCGCGTGGACGTGAGGTCACGGAACTGGCCTATATACACTTGGGACGGAGCATTTATAATAGTCAGAAGACATTATTTGATGATTAGAAGATGGCAGGATTAAAAGCATTAGCCAAGGAAACAGCCATATATGGGATGAGTAGCATCATCGGGCGGTTCCTGAATTATTTGTTAGTACCGATATATACCAACGCTTTGTCTGTGGAATCGGGGGGCTATGGTGTCATTACCAATATGTATGCTATAACTGCCTTGTTGATGGTGCTTTTAACATATGGTATGGAAACCGGCTTTTTCCGATTTGCCAATAAGGGGGTGGATGATCCGATGCGTGTCTATTCCACTACTTTGCTTTCGGTGGGGGCGACTGCGGTCTTGTTTTTAATTGTTTGTCTTTCTTTTCTGTATCCCATAGCAGGTTTCTTGGGATATGGAGAGCATCCGTGGTATATGGGGATGATGCTGATTGTAGTTGCAATGGACGCTTTCCAAGCTATTCCTTTCGCTTATTTGCGGTATAAGAAACGCCCTGTTAAGTTTGCTGCATTGAAATTGTTGTTCATTTTTGCTAGCATTGTCTTGAATATCGCTTATTTTGTAGGTATGAAGGGAGAGAATGTCGGAGTGGCTTTTGCTATAAATTTGGCTTGTACTTCTTTGGTGATGCTATGTATGTGGAAAGAATTGGTGGGCTTCAGATATGTGCTGGACAGGGAGTTGTTGCGGCGTATGCTGCATTATTCTTTCCCGATTCTGATTCTGGGTATTGCCGGAATCTTAAATCAGGTAGCTGATAAAATTATTTTTCCGTTTGTTTATCCTGATAAGGCGGAGGCGACTATCCAGTTGGGTATTTATGGAGCAGCCAGTAAGATAGCTATGATCATGGCCATGCTGACACAGGCTTTCCGGTTTGCATACGAGCCGTTTGTTTTTAGTAAGAGTAAAGAAAAGGATAGTCGGGAAATGTATGCCAAAGCGATGAAGTTTTTCATTATCTTCACTTTGCTGGCTTTTTTGGCTGTTATGTTTTACCTTGATATACTGCGTTATATTTTAGGGCGTGATTACTGGGTAGGGCTTAAGGTTGTACCTATTGTCATGGCTGCCGAGATGTTTATGGGTATTTATTTCAATCTTTCTTTTTGGTATAAACTGATTGATGAAACAAAATGGGGAGCTTATTTTTCACTGGTGGGATGCAGTATCATTATTCTGATAAATATTTTTCTTATTCCGGTATTTGGCTATATGGCGTGTGCTTGGGCGGGTTTTGCCGGATATGGAGTAGCTATGCTTCTCTCTTATTTTGTAGGGCAGAAAAAATATCCTATTAATTATGATTTGAAAGCAATAGGTAACTATGTGGTGTTAGCGCTGGTACTTTACATTGTTTCAGTTTATCTTCCTATTCAAAATATATTCTTGTTGTTGGGTGTTCGTACATTACTGTTGTTATTGTTTGTGGCATATATTGTGAAAACGGATTTCCCCTTACAGCAAATACCTGTTATAAACCGATACATAAAGAAATAGCAATGAGTGACCTGAAGAATAATTTAAAGAATGTGCCCTATATAAAGCAGTTCTTTAGTGAATATCTTGATTTGCGCAAGGATAAGGACAATGAAGCCTTGATTGTAGAAAGTATTCGTAATGGTGTTGAGTTCAAAGGAACTAATTTGTGGATTCTTATTTTCGCAATTTTTATAGCTTCATTGGGCTTGAACGTGAATTCTACGGCAGTTATTATTGGTGCCATGCTGATATCTCCGCTGATGGGACCGATAATGGGAGTAGGGTTAGCTATTGGACAGAATGATTTTGAATTGTTGAAGCGTTCTCTAAAAAGTTATTTGGTGGCAACTGTATTTAGTGTGATTACAGCTACCCTTTATTTTTCGCTGACTCCGTTGGATGAAGTACAATCGGAGTTGCTGGCACGTACTTCTCCTACCATATATGATGTGCTTATAGCTTTGTGCGGTGGTTTAGCCGGTATAATCGCTTTGTCTACAAAGGAGAAAGGGAATGTAATTCCAGGGGTTGCTATTGCTACGGCTTTGATGCCGCCTTTGTGTACTGCTGGATTCGGGCTTGCTACCGGAAATTTACTTTATTTTTTAGGTGCATTCTATTTGTATTTTATTAATTCAGTATTTATCAGTTTGGCTACTTTTATCGGGATACGTGTCATGCATTTCCAACGTAAGGAATTTGTGGATAAGGAGCGCGAAAAATTAGTCAAAAAATATATCATTGTTATTACTTTAGCCACCATGTGTCCTGCTATTTATTTGACTTATGGTATTGTGAAAAGCACTATTTATGAGGCCTCTGCCAATAATTTTATTAATGAAGAATTGGATTTTAATAATACTCAAGTAATAGACCGGAAGATTTCTTTTGAGAAGAAGGAAATACGTGTTGTGCTAATAGGCAATGAGGTCCCGGAAACAGAAATAGCAACCGCAAGGGATAATTTGAAACATTTTAATTTGGCAGGTACTAAACTAGTTATTCTTCAAGGAATGAATAATGATGCGATGGATATTGGTAGTATAAAGGCCCAAGTGATGGAGGATTTCTATAAGAATAGTGAAAAACGTTTACTGGAGCAGCAGGAGAGAATTAAGTCTTTGGAAAACGAGCTTAAAGTATATGCTGCATATAATACTGTAGATAAAAAAATAATTCCTGAACTTAAAGTACTTTATCCTACAGTAGAAGCCATAGCTATGGCAAAGACTGTGGAATTACAGGTGGACTCAACTAAAACGGATACATTGACAATAGTCTTGATGAAATTCAGTAAAAGACCCATTGAGAAAGAACAAGAAAAAATATCCGAATGGTTGAAAGCACGTGTCGGAGCAAAAAAACTTAAATTAATTGTAGAATAAAACCATGAAAAAACTACTGTTGCTGCTAGTCTTCCTACCTTTATATATATGGGGTAGTGAAGGAATGTGGCTTCCTTGTTGTCTTAGCAAACAAACTCAACAAGTGATGAAAGAAATGGGGTTGGAACTTTCATCTGAACAATTGTATAATCCTGGTGGAAAAGCATTGGCTAATGCTGTTATTAGTTTTGGAGGTTTTTGTTCGGGTGTTGTTGTATCTCCGGATGGTTTGGTTTTTACTAACCACCATTGTGGGTATGATGCCATTCAGCAGCATAGTTCTGTGGAGCATGATTATTTGCGAGATGGTTTTGTAGCCGATTCCTTAAGTAAGGAGCTTCCTAATCCGGATTTATTTGTCAGTTTTCTGATACGCACAGAGGATGTGACGGAGCGTGTGTTGCAAGCTATTCCAGTCGGAACAAAGGAAAATGACCGTGCACTGATTGTAGATTCTATTTCCACATTGATTGCTCAGGAAGCTGTGGCGAATGATACGTTGCTGCGTGCTGAGATAACTCCTTTTTATGGTGGCAATGAGTTTTATCTATCTGTGTATAAGGATTATTATGATGTTCGTTTGGTATTTGCTCCTCCCTCTTCTGTAGGCAAGTTTGGCGGAGATACAGATAATTGGGTATGGCCCCGCCATACCGGGGATTTCTCTGTCTTCCGTATTTATGCTGATCAGAATAATCAACCGGCAGCTTATTCTCCGGAGAATGTGCCTTATCATCCGGATTATTTTGCTCCTGTTTCTTTGGGAGGGTATGAACAGGGATCATTTTGCATGACTATGGGATATCCCGGTTCTACCAGCAGGTATTTATCTTCATTTGGGATAGACGAAAGAGTCAATACGGATAATGCCGCCATGATTAATGTTCGTACCATCAAGCAAGCTATTTGGAAAAATGCAATGGAAAAAAGTGATGATATCCGCATTAAATATGCTTCCAAGTATGCACAAAGCTCTAACTATTGGAAGAATAGTATAGGGATGAATCAAGCGGTAAAAGAATTGAAAGTGATAGAGAAAAAACAAGCTTTGGAGTGCCAATTGCAAGAATGGGTTCGTCGGGAACCTGATAAACGAAGCAAATATGCAAGGGTTTTGACTGAACTGGAGTTAAATTATCGTAATCGTAGAAATGCGGCACGGGCTATGGCATATTTTGGAGAAACATTTGCCAATGGACCGGAGTTGATTACGGCAGCCTTAGCTGTACTGAATTTTGATTTTGAGGCAGAGGAGAGTGATTTGGAGCGTAATATGCGGCAATTGTTGGAGATTTATGCCAATATGGATATAAGTGTGGATAAACAAGTCTTTGTGGCTATGTTGAAAGAATATGCAACTGAGGTAGGCAAGGAATTTTTACCTGATGTTTATTCATTGATAGAGAAAGATTTTAAAGGTGATTACCAAGCTTATGTAGATGATTTGTATACTCGTTCCTCTTTAAAGACACCACATGGTTTTGAACAGGTAGTGAGAGGAGATACCACTTATGTCTTGTTTGATGACCCTGCGGCTTCTTTTGCCATCGATATGTTGGTGAAATTTTATGAATTCAATCAGTCGGTGGAAGAAGCTAGTATGAATATTGAGAAAAATGAACGTTTGCTGAATGAAGCAATGCGTGAGATGGAGGCAGATAGGGTGTTTTATCCGGATGCTAATTCTACTATGCGTCTGAGTTTTGGCATGGTGGGTGGTTACTCACCGAAAGATGCTATTGAGTATTCTTATTTTACGACGACAAAAGGAATTTTTGACAAGATAAGGCAGTATAAGGGAGATAGTGATTTCGATGTGCTTCCTTCTGTAGTCGAATGCTTGAGAAGGAAGGATTTCGGACGTTATGCTGCTGGGGATGGTAATATGAATGTTTGCTTTATTTCGGATAATGATATTACAGGAGGGAATTCCGGTAGTGGAATGTTTAATGGAAAAGGGGAATTAATAGGTCTTGCTTTTGACGGGAATTGGGAAGCAATGAGTGGAGATATTGTTTTTGAACCTAATTTGCAGCGTTGTATCGGGGTGGATATCCGCTATGTTCTTTACATGATTGAAAAATATGGGAAAGCTTCCTGTTTAATCGATGAACTGAAATTGAAAGACTAAAGGAAAAGTATGAAATGACAGGGAGCTGAGTATGTCAAAGTTCCGATAGATAGCTTATCATATAATCTTTCATCTGGAAGATAGTAAAAAATCTGTTAATATTAATTCGATGTAAACAAGGATATTCGGCAAATAATATAATAAATCTGTTGGGTTTATTATATTATTTGCCGAATATCCTTGAAATGACAGGTTGTTTCAATTCCGCATACTCCGCTATTATTCAAGAGAAGTGGATGTTATTTGCATATTTCTACTATGTCCAATCCTCTTTCATTAAGTTGGATTCCTTATTTCTTGGATTTCTTTTTCTTATTGTTATCGCTGTTAAAGAATTGTTTCCAGTCGTCTTTCGTTTTGGGGCCTCGTTCTTCAATGTAGCCACGTTCCGCACGGCTAGTTTTTCCTTCTTTTGAGGTCGTTTTTTTATTGGACCTGTCACCTTTTTTGCCGAATGAAGCATTCCTTGCCGCACTGCTCCTGCGTTCGCCATTGTCGTTTTTGCCATTATTGTCACCGGCAACTTCTACTACAATTTTCCGGCCGCCATTCAGATTGACCTTGTTTAACGCCTTGATAACATCCTGTGCCTGATTTTCTGCTACTTCGAAGAAAGAGAAATTCTGCATCAGATCTATTCGCCCGATGGTGGTACGTTGCTTCTTCATGTTGCGGTTAATCAGTTCAATGATTTGATTGGCATAAAAACCATCTGTCTTTCCCACATTCAGGAACAGGCGGGTATATCCTTTCTCGGCCTTGCGTTCTGTCTTTTCACGGGCGCTACCATGGTCTTTGCGTCCTTTCGGTTCACGTTCGCTACGGCGGTCGTTCATGCTGGGAGTTTCTATTTCCGGAGCGTTGCTGTAATATTCCAAGAAGCGGTTGAACTCCATCGATACTACACGCTTTATCAGGTCTTCCTTCGAAAGCCATTCCAGTTTGCGATAGATACCGGGTAGGAAGGACTCGATTTCCTCGTCGTTCACTTTTACCTTTTCTATATCATCGATCAGTTTGATTAATTGTTGTTCGCAGATTTGTTTACCGCTAGGCATTTCACCCATGATAAATTTCTTGTTGATGATACGTTCTATCTCGCGCATTTTTCCTTTTTCACGCAGATTGATGATAGCGATAGAAATACCGGTTTTGCCGGCACGTCCTGTACGTCCGCTACGGTGAGTATAGCTTTCTATATCATCGGGCAGGCCATAATTAATGACATGTGTCAAATCATTTACATCCAAACCGCGGGCAGCTACATCTGTAGCAACCAGAAGCTGTAAATGACGTTGACGGAATTTCTGCATCACCAAGTCACGTTGTGCTTGTGAAAGCTCGCCGTGTAGAGAATCTGCATTATAACCATCTTGAATCAATTTATCAGCTATTTCCTGAGTTTCCTTACGGGTACGGCAGAAAATGATACCGTAAATTTGTGGGTAATAATCCGCGATACGCTTCAATGCAGCATATTTATCTTTGGCGTGTACCAGATAGGCAATGTGGTTTACGTTCTTGCTGCCTTCATTCTTAGTACCGATTGTAATCTCTTTCGCATCGTGCAGGTATTTTTTTGCAATACGCGAGATTTCGGGACTCATGGTAGCTGAGAACATCAAAGTGTTCCGGTCTTCGGGAACCTTTTCAAGAATAGCATTGATGCTGTCGGTAAATCCCATATTCAGCATCTCGTCAGCTTCGTCCATTACTACATCGGCAATGGTCTCCAGTTTGGCGACTTTTCTTTCCATCAGGTCAATCAGTCGTCCGGGAGTGGCTACAATAATGTGTACACCTGCCTTCAACATGCGTATCTGGCTTTCGATGGATGAGCCACCGTATACAGGAAGGACTTTCAGTCCATCAATATACTTGGAATAATCATTCAGATCACCTGCGATCTGCAAGCATAACTCACGTGTGGGGCATAATATAAGTGCTTGAGGCACACGTTTTTTTACTTCAATTTTTTGGATAAGCGGCAGACCAAATGCGGCTGTTTTTCCAGTCCCTGTTTGTGCTAGGGCTACTACGTCGTTGCCGTTCCCCAATAAATACGGTATTACTTCTTCTTGTACCGGCATGGGGTTTTCATACCCCATTTCTTTAATTGCTTTTAGTATTTCCGGGGAAACGCCTAACTCTTCAAATGTCTTCATTTATTTTCAAATATCTAATTCGTTACAAAGATACGGATAATCACGGGATTATATAGTATTTATACAATATTTGTTTTCTTCAGGGATAGAATTTAGGGAATATTGGCTAAATGCCGTTTGGGAGCAAAAGAAAAAAGTCGTTATCTTTGTACCCGAATGTAGTATATGACATTGGTGGACTGCAATTTGAACAATGAAAGAGTTTCATTACATATTATTCTCAATCTTTCTTTCTTCCATGATTATATATATGGGAGTCGGAATACCTATTGTGCAGTCCCGTTGCTATCAGTGCGCTGATAAGGATGCGGCATTATTGACAGTGGTGGATATTTCCAATTATGGATGTACTTGCGGATGTGGTGATGTTGGAAATAAAAACGTGAAATCTGGTTCGGGATGTTCTTGCCATCATGACAAGATGATGGAGCGGAAGTCATCAGATGTTCCTTGTTCTAGCGTGAAAATCCAGAAAATTAACTTGCCTGTTTTAGGTACATCACTTCATTTGGACAACGTAACACTGTCCGTTATTCATTTGATATTCAATGCATACAGTATAAACTTCGATCTGTTGTCTTCTGTAAAAAAGGAGAGCTGCTATACGGATACCTCATTGTGTCGACAGCCTCCAAGAGGGTATTTGAATCTTATTTGTACACTTTTGATTTAGTAAGATAACTCTTTGAGTAGGGAGGAATTGCTAAATTTGTATAAGTGTGTAACAGATAAAGAAAAATAAAAACATGAAATTTATAGTTTTCTTAGGTGCTTTTCTGTGGCATTTGATGCCTGTAAGCGCTCAAGTAAAAGGAATGGTGAAGGACAACCAAGGTGAACCTGTTGTTGCTGCCAATGTCTTTTGGATAAATACAACAAATGGAACTGTCACAGATGAGAATGGGACATTTACTATTGAACAGCCTGTTGGTGCAAAAAAATTGGTAGTAAGTTTTATAGGATATGAGAATGATACGATTGTGGTTGAAAATGACCATAAGGAGCTGGCTATCATATTACAAGGTAGTGTAATGATGGATGAGGTCCAAGTGGTGGAACGTAAGATAGGAGTTGTAAAATCCCGTTCCAGTGTGTTGAATCAGGATATGATTTCAAGTGCGGAACTGGCTCGGGCGGCTTGTTGTAACTTGGGTGAAAGTTTCACAACAAACCCTTCTGTAGATGTAAGCTATGCTGATGCTGCCACAGGGGCCAGACAAATTAAATTGTTGGGGCTCTCGGGAACTTATGTACAAATGCTGACAGAGAATATTCCTAATTATCGTGGAGCATCCGCTCCTTTTGCTTTGGGGTATATTCCCGGCCCATGGATGCAAAGCATACAGGTGTCCAAGGGTAGTTCATCTGTAAAGAATGGTTATGAGGCGATTACCGGACAGATAAATGTTGAATTTAAGAAGCCTCAAACTACCCAGTCCTTGAATGTCAATCTTTTTGCTAGCAGTAAAGAGAAGTATGAGGCTAATTTTGATGCTAATGTACATTTGAATAGCCGACTGAGTACTGGAGTATTGGCACATTATGAGAATAGTACTAGGTCGCATGATGATAATGGAGATGGATTCTTGGATATGCCTAAAGTAGAGCAATATAATCTTCAGAACCGTTGGGCTTGGATGGGAGATCAGTATGTATTTCAGGCTTCTGTCAAAGCAATGAAAGAGGATCGTACAAGCGGACAAGCTACTCATTTACATATGGATAATTCTGTTGGTGGCTTTGTAGGTAGGGAACTTTATAAAATAGGTATCCATACGGATCGTTATGAGGCATTTACTAAAAATGCTTATATTTTTGATAAGGAAAAGGGAACTAACTTGGCTTTGATTCTCTCGGGATCTTTGCATAAGCAGGATGCAGGATACGGTTATAAATTATATAATGTGGACCAGAAGAATTTGTATACTTCATTAATGTTCGAAACGAATTTCGATGAGCGTAACAGTATTTCTGCAGGGTTAAGTTTGAACTATGATTATTTCAATCAGACCTATCGTTTAGAAAATGATGATACAGGTTTATTATATGGAAAGGAGAAAGAGACCGTGCCTGGTGCTTATGTGCAGTATACGTATAATTGGAAGGATAAAATTATTCTTATGGGAGGGATTCGTGCTGATCATAGTGATATATATGGTACCTTTGTTACTCCGCGTGCTCATATCAAATATGCTCCTGATGATTGGGTGAACCTACGTGTGTCTGTAGGCAAAGGATATCGCACTAATCATGTGTTGGCGGAGAACAATTATTTACTTGCCAGCAGTCGTAAAGTAAAGATAGATAATGATTTGGATCAGGAAGAAGCATGGAATTATGGTTTCAGCTCTTCATTTTATATTCCGGTATTCGGTAAAACCTTGAATGTGAATACCGAATACTATTACACTGATTTTAGGCGTCAAATGATTATTGATTTGGATACGGACCCCCACATTGTACATTTTGCTAACTTGGAAGGGAAGTCTTATTCTCATACTTTTCAAGCCGAGGCAACTTATCCTTTTTTTAAGGGTTTTACATTAACTGCAGCTTATCGCTTGACAGATGTGAAAACTACTTATAATAAGAAATTATTGGAGCGTCCTCTTACCGGAAAATATAAGGGACTTTTGACTGCTTCTTACCAAACACCACTGGGCCTATGGCAATTTGATGTGACTTTGCAGATGAATGGTGGTGGTAGAATGCCCTCCCCTTATACATTGCCGGACGGTGCTCCTTCGTGGAATACCCGATACCAGTCTTATCAATTGTTAAGTGCTCAGATTACTCGCTGGTTCCGGCATTGGTCTATTTATGTGGGAGGAGAGAATATGACGAACTTTAAGCAAAAGAATCCGATTGTAGGAGCGTCGAATCCTTGGGGGACAAATTTTGATTCAACCATGATTTGGGGACCTGTACACGGAGCGATGTATTATGTAGGTTTTCGCTTTAATTGGGATAGAAACTAATATATTGATAATCAAATAGAAATGGATTATGAGAACAAAATTAATCGCTATTATGGCAGCTGTCTGCTTTACTGCCACTTGCTTTGCAAAAGACATTAAAATTGTAGTTTTAAACACTGATCCTCAGATGCACTGTGCCAACTGTGAGAGCAAGATTAAGAACAATATTCGTTTTGAGAAGGGTATAAAAGAAATTGAAACAAATTTGGCGGATAAAACGGTTACTATTAAGTATGATGCTGATAAAACCACGGTAGAAAAAATAATTGCTGGATTTGCCAAGATTCATTATACAGCTACTGTTGTTGAAAATGAGAGTAAGCAGAAGGATGATATCCGTGGCAAACAGCCGAAAGCAGATGAGGATGGTTGTAAACAAGAAAGAGGAAAATAGATGAGATGCTATGTGATAAGAGGGAAAAAACGATGGAATGGATATTTTGGGAACTCTTTTGCACCACTTCGTGGCTTTAAATGACTGATAAATAAGATGCTATATCAGAGTGGAAAGGGGTTTAACCACCTAGTGGAAAAAGAGGAAATATCAATCTTGGTTAAAAACTTTATTATAACTGCATCATAAAAAGACTCCGCATGAAGCAATTAATCTTTAATTGCTTCATTGCGGGGGGGTATGGGTGAAGATGAGAGAATTTTATAGTGTTCGAGTGTTTGTGTATGTGACTGTTTATATCATTCATCTTCTTCCCTATATTCTAGAATATCTCCAGGTTGACAGTCTAGTTCCCTGCAGATAGCCTCTAAGGTTGAGAAGCGGATGGCTTTTGCCTTCCCGGTTTTCAGTATGGAGAGGTTGGCAGGCGTCAGATCTATCTTTTCGGCTAAATCTCCTAGCGAAATCTTTCGTTTCGCCATCATTACGTCTAAGTTTACTATAATCGGCATAGGTTAGTTATTTTGGGATTTATTCGGGTTCTCATCTAATGCGTGCCACCAAAAGGTGTAGCGTTGTGTTAGTCTTTTAAAGGCATACAGACAGAAGCAAGTCCATCCAATGTTGATTGATATCCTCACTGCTTTGTTGTCCAACGATGGATGCAACACCAGGAAATAGATGAATGAACTTACAAACAGAGTAGCTATCAAGGAAAGCATCAAATAAAAAATGCTTTTCCCTTTTGAGGGTAGAGTATTCTTTTCTTTCATAACTTTTCTTTTTTAAATGGTTAGGTCTTGTTCCTCTTTCATTTTTACTCCGATAGCAAATATCTCGGCAAAGAGGATAGGAAGGATTATTGCCACCCAGTCGGGGGAGTAACCAACATAGCTGATGATTTTGTACCCCGGTATGCTGATTTGATTCATAGCTGCGTTTCCTGTTAGCCATTCTCCAATGGTTGTGAGAATTTTTAAACTTGCGCTGGTGTATGCAAACCAACGTAGGCGTAGCACATTGGCTGGTATAAATACTTCGCGGCGTGAGATGGAGATGAGCAGCCGGATTAATGAGTAGAAACCGATTAGAAAAAAGAATAGTCCGGGTATGGCTAACCCTATGACAAGGATATACCAGGCAGATGGCTTGGCATACGTTTCTATTTCAGTTATTGTATAAGGAAGTGGACTATCTACACGGTTGTTGTTCAGTGAATCGACTGTCGTTCCAGATAATGGCTTTACATTTAGTTTGACACGGGTTATCATGTGGTGTCCGGATTCATACATCTCTGTTGCACCGCTTTGTCCTTCTTCAAATCCCTTTTTGAAATCTTTCCAATCTTCATCCAATCCTCCGATGAAATTTGCAAGGATTGCAATAATGGCTATAATACCTAATATCCTGAACTTCTTCATACCGTATGATTTTTATATGGTTAAATCTTGTTCTTCTTTCATTTTCAATCCAACAGCGAATACTTCAGCAACCAGCAATGCGATGAATCCCAATATGAAGGTTGGTTCGGAAAACGCAAATATATTAGAGTATTCGCATCCCTTGAGTTCCAAAACTTGTGCCGCTTCGTAGTTCCCGATCATGATGGTGGTAAAAGAACAAATGAATAGAAGTATCAGTGACACGCCCAGCTTGCGGAGAAACTTGACATTCTTCCAACTGAAAATGTCACCACGGTTGATATTCCGGATCAAATAGAAAAATTGTATCAGGCAGAAGATGCCTGCTATGACCGAAACTAATGTAGTGATTTCATTTGCTGTTCGGGATAGGCTGCTTCCTGTTGTCGGGGCTTCTATTAAACTTATGATTGGTTTGATGGAAGCCTGTGAGGAATTTTTCAGATTTGTCACGCTTCCTGTTTCTGCAAATAGGTCGGAAGGTATTGTACAGACTATTTTGTAGTCGGATATGTTGAGGTCTTTTCCTTTTTCTACACTTTCATATCCGGCTTTAAACCCGGTACTGACGGCTTGAACCATCAGACTGATTACCGTGGAAGTAGAAAGGAGCAGGCCGATAAGTACGCAGGCACAGAGAAGATTGAGTCTCTTTTTCATGATTGGTTGTGTTTGTTAAATGGTTATATCTTGTTCATTAATAGCTTTGACTTGTATGTTGGTAGGTTTCGGCAAGTATTTGTTCAGGTAGAGATACATACCTATAAAAACGATTATGGCTAGTACTAAGAGAATGTAAGTGATTGTTGTGCCCAAGGTCTCCATAGTCGTTTGGCTGAGTTCCTCTCGGGTGGCTGTGAACATGGTCCATGCGCCGAATGAGTTGTTGATAATGTGTCCCACAATACCTGGAACTAAACTTCCGGTGCGATAATATAACCATCCGAAGAGCAGACCGATGAGAAATGCAAAAGGTATTTGTGCAGGATTGCCGTGTATGATCCCGAATATGAGTGCGGAAACCAGTATGGCCCATTTAGGTGACCATCCTTTTCTTAGTAAATGTCCTTCTATAGCTCCACGAAATAAAAATTCTTCCAAAATAGGGACGACGATAGCAATGCTGAGAACACCGAAGATATTATGGCTCATCGAAATAAATAGTTCTTGATTAGTGTCTGTCAGATCGAGCGCTTCATTTAATATTCCTGCTATGAATTGTGCGGATAACAGGAGAGGGAGGCACAAAAGAATGATTCTTTTTGAAACTTCATACATACTCTCTTTATTGAACTTGACATAGTGGAAATGTACCAAGTGCCATGTCATGGCTAATGCGGAGAGTAACATACCGATGGATATTGCCATTGTTCCGGGGCGGAAGTTGGCTGTAATATTTGCTCCGCCGATAAGAGCAATGGTGGCATCGGTTCCGGTTGCCAGAAAAATGAATAGTAATTGATAAGCCAGATAGTAAAGTATCAATTTAATTGCACGTCCCATAATAATCTGTTTATTGGTTTAAAATTTTATTAGGTTGGAAGTGTGTCAAAATGAAAACGACCTATCATTTTGACACACTTTCAATGATATTTATTTTTTCAGGTGAGCATCCAGGAATTTCTCCATGGCACGATAGAAATCGAATTTGTTCTCTTCGTTATGGAAACCGTGTCCTTCGTTGTCTTTTACCATGTATTCTACTTCTATACCGCGTTTTTTCAGCGCTTCCACCATTTGGTCGGATTCTGCTTTATTCACACGAGGGTCGTTAGCGCCTTGTGCGATAAAGAGAGGAGCTTTGATTTGGTCTACATGAAATACAGGTGAATATTTTTCCATCATTTCTTTATCTTTCACAGGATCACCTACCATTTCATACATCATGTCCAATAAGGGTTTCCAATAGGGTGGGATAGTCTGCATGAAGGTGAACAAGTTGGATACACCCACATAGTCGATGGCACATGCATAAAGATCAGGAGTAAAGGTGACCCCTGCCAATGTTGCATATCCGCCATAGCTTCCGCCGTAGATGGCTACACGTTTCGGGTCGGCGATTCCTTTTTTTATCAACCACTCTACGCCGTCGGTGATGTCGTTCTGCATGGTTTGTCCCCATTGTTTGTAGCCCAGTTCGGTGAATTTGCGTCCATAGCCGGTTGAGGCTCGGAAATTCATTTGAAGAACAGCATAGCCACGGTTGGCAAGGAACTGTACTTCCGGATTATATCCCCAGCTGTCACGTGCCCACGGCCCCCCATGCGGATTGACTACTACAGGCAGATTTTTGGCATTCTCCATGGTGTATCCTTTCGGGAGAGTGAGGTATCCTTCAATGGTCAGACCATCCCGGCTGGTATAGGTGATGGGGTGCATCGGGACCATATCTTCTTCTTTAATCCAGGGAGCCAAGTCAGCTATTTTAGTCAGTTTGTCTTCTTTTACATTATAGGTATAATAAGTTCCATAAGTGCGGTCGCCTCCAGCATAAATAATACGGATATTTTCGCTTTTATCTTCGCTGGTGGTGTTGATATCATAACCTTCCAGTTTCTGTTCCAACTTGGTACGGATAGCTTCTTCGTCCTTATCGAAGTAATGGCGGATAGTACCTTTGTGTCCGGTACAGGATACGGAGATTAATTTCTTTTTCAGCTCAGAATAGCCCAATCCGGAGATATCATATTTATCATTGGTGTAAAGTACTTCTTTTTCCTCACAGGTAGCCGGATCCATTAGGACGAGGGCGGTCTTGTCCCGTCCGATGTTGGTCAGGGCATAAACCATTTTATTGTCGGGGGTGAAGGTGGCAAAGCTTACCGTTTCCTTGAAATTGGTAGTTAGTACCGGACGGAAGGGCTGCTCTTCCGTTTCGCGATAGAGAATTTGGGTATTTACTCCGTCTACAATAGCTAAGGCTACACGCAGTTTTCCGTTGTGGTCAGTCATCCATCCTTGTATGTTTCCGGGGTTCTCAGCTAATTGGGTCAGTTCACCGTTATTGAGATTCAAGCGATAAGGATCAAATACTTGTGGATTACGCTTGTTCAGACCGATGATGACCAGTGAGTCGATATTTTCCAACGGATCAATGATAGTAGTCCTTACCTTGGGGAATGCGGTATATGCTTTGGGGTCAGTACCGTCTACATTGACTCCGTAGAGCTGAAAGTTTTCATCGCCGGCAGTATCTTTTATATAAAGTATCCGATGACCGTTTGCCCACATGCTTCCTGCAAGGTCCCGTACCGTTTCTGAAGTGATTCGGGTTGCTTTGTCTGAACCGACTTCTTGTACGAATAAGTTCAGGCGGTTTTCATACGGAGCCATATATGAGAAGTATTTGCCATCCGGTGAGATTTGGTATCCCGCTTTTTCAGGATTCTTGAAGAAGTTTTCTAAAGGAACTTGTGCATTGGCTTCGGAGGCGAAACCGAGTGTTACCAGTAAGGTTGTTGCGGCTAAAATGTGTTTTAATGTTTTCATCTTGATGTATTTTAAAGTTGTTATTTTATCAGTTTATTAAATTTTCAATGGCTTGTTTACAAGGAACGTACCAATGTTCAATGAATAGGATGAATAATATTAAAAGAAAGATAATCTCGGACTTTTGTTGTGCTCTTTGTGCCAGAGGAGTATTTAATGGAATTTCAACCAGAATGAGTTTCCCAAAAACTATTCCCATGAGCATACCCAGAGCTAGACCGATTGATGGATATACAAATCCGATAATCATTCCAATACAAACTCCGATGGTTTGCCATCGGTTGGTTATACTGTTCTTTTGAGTTTGTGCTTCCATTATTTCTTGTTTTGTGTGTCGGCCAGCAAATTTATGTTGTTGTCTTCACGGTAAATACTTTGTTGTTTGTTGTTGTTGAAGGCGCTTTCCTTGACGTTCCATTCGGCATAGTTGAGTTTGGTTTCATACACTCCGGGAGTTACTGTAAGTAAATAAGCCGGTTTCCACAGTTCCCGATAAGCATCCCAGCGATAGGCTTTTTTCTTAATTACCTGACCATTTTCATCGTGTTTGTACTCATACTTCAATTTGCGTGTCAATGTTTTGCCGTCTTCATTCAGTGTATACACTGTTGTGTTTGTGCCGTCTTGACCGTAGATGTACTTCGTGTTTCCTGTTTGTGCGTTTGCTGTTGTTGTACAACTCATCATCACTACTGCAATTGCTGCTACTAAACCTGATTTAAATACTGACTTTTTCATTTTACTTTGTGTTTTAAATGTTTGTGTTTGTTCTTTCTTGTTTTTCGATATTCATTTATCGTTTATCGATATGCAAATGTACATCTTATTTTGATACTACAAAAGAAAAACAAGAAAAAATTATCGAAAAACGATAAAAATATATCCTTTATCATACTTTATAAGACAAAAATGAATGAAGAAACGTTTTTTATGCGAGAAGAGAGGGGTGGAAGGGGGAGGTTACATCTTTCGGGAAGAAAACCACTTATATATTTTTTCGGAAAAGTAAGTGCACTTGCTTTTTTCCGTCATATTAAAGAAGAATTTTAGCGGTTTCCTCCCTGTCTTTGTGCATTTGGGCGATGAGCTCATCTATTGTGCCATATTTTTCTTCAGGGCGAAGATACTTTACGAACTCTATGCGCATTTCTTTGTGGTAGATATCCTCCGAGAAATTGAGGATGTTTACCTCGATACTTACATTGTTGCCATTATTGATAGTAGGGCGGTGTCCTATGTTTAACATTCCTACCCATTTTTTCCCCTCCACATACACGTATACTGCATAAACTCCTTCCGAGGGAATTAATTTGTCGCTACAATCCACTTGCAAGTTAGCTGTGGGGAATCCTATTTTTCTGCCTACTTTGTAGCCATCTACCACCGTTCCATCCAGATAATAGTTGTACCCTAGAAATTGGGCAGCCTGACTTACTTTGCCTTCTTTTAACAGCTGACGGATGACTGAGGAACTGATTTTATCCTCTCCGTCTGTATAAGCTCGCGCGCGCACTATATATATATTTAATTCCTCGCCATAACGGCAATAATCTTCAAAACTTTCACTGCGGTTGTGGCCGAAACGATGGTCATAGCCTATAACTAAGGTGTGAATATTGAATTTGTTACGTAGTAACTGCATGAATTCCCGGGCCGAAAGCAGCGAAAGTTTTTGTGTAAAAGGAAGAAGGAGGCAGTAATCTATTTGCGTCGTTTCCAATAACTCAAGTTTTTCCTTGGGTGAAGAGAGCAGTTGTGGATGATAAGTGGTTTGTATCACTTGTCTGGGATGCATAGGAAAAGTGACCAATGCAGAATATAATCCATCCTTGTCTGCGACCTCTTTTACTTGATTGATAAGAAAGCGGTGTCCACGATGCACCCCGTCAAAGAAGCCGATAGTGGCAACTGAAGGGGGTAATGCTTGATGGTTTATATCTGATATTATTTCCATTATTCAAAAAGTGAACTTAAATTTTCTCCAATATGATAGTGATGGGATTGTATACCAAGTGACATAGCTGCCTGGCAATTAGCTTCCGAGTCGTCTATAAAGAACGTTTCTTCAGGCAGGATGTTTGCCTCTTTCATCATTTGCTCATAAATGTTTTTTTCGGGCTTGGCTTTATGCATCTCGAAAGACAGAAAAGTATCTTCAAAAAAATCATTTACGCGGAAACCTCGATAACTGAACATCTGCTCGCAGGCATACTCCCAATGTATCCGATTAGTATTACTAAGCAGATAAACCATATAGTGTTCGCGCAATTCTAGTAATAAGTCCAGCTTCTCACGAGGAATATCAAGTAGCATCAGGTTCCACATATCATCAATTTTACGGTCGGTCAGTGATTCGCTGGCCTCCTTGCGAATGGCTGACCGGAATTCTTCCGGACTGATCTCACCTAATTCAAATAGGGAAAAGAAACCTTTTCCCTTGAACTGGCATACCTGTTTCTCGATATCTTGGAATCCTGCTTTGCGAAAAGCATTCAGGCAATTGTCAAAATCCAGATTTATTAATACTCCTCCTAAATCAAAAACGACATTTTTAATCTTACTGTCCATAACTCTTTATGTGCTTAATTCTCTTTCTTAGTTTTTTTTCTGTATTCGTTTTATCCAACGGTGAATTTCACCAATCCACAATACGAATGACGTTCCTGCGATAATATAAATCCAAGTAATAAAATCCATAGGTTCGGTACGGAATACTTTACCTCCGAATTCGACAATTAGAATTTGTCCGACCAAAATAATGATAGCTACACTCAGCATACCCAATGCATGACGGGAATCCTTAAATACAGAATGGTTGGTCCCGAAAACACTGGTGTTGAACAGATTCCAAAATTGTAGCATCACGAAGATTGTGAAAAATTGCGTTAAAGCTTGTCCTACTAAATCTGCTGGCATCTGTTTGATAATGACAATTAATGTCATCAGTATAGCAAGGAAGCAGAAGCCTACGCCTAGTATATTTTTGCGCATGACCTTAGTGATGATGAAGTCGTCGGTCTTGCGTGGCTTTTCATTCATGACATCGGCACTGGGGGGGATAGATGCCAAAGCCATGGCGGCAAAAGTATCCATGATAAGATTTACCCAAAGCATCTGTGTTACTGTTAATGGTAGTTCTGTACCAAAGAAAGCTCCTAATAAAACACTGGCTAAAGCGACCACGTTGATAGTCAGCTGGAATACGATGAAGCGCTGAATGTTTTTATAAAGAGAGCGTCCCCACATTACTGCGGTGGCAATACTATGGAACGAGTCATCCAGTAGGGTGATATCACTTGCTTCTTTGGCCACTGATGTACCGGTTCCCATGGAAAGACCTACTTGAGCATGATTCAGTGCCGGGGCATCGTTTGTTCCGTCTCCGGTTACTGCTACTACGGCTCCTTTTTGTTGCAATAGTTGGACCAAACGTTGCTTGTCCATAGGACGTGCACGACTCATAACTTTCAAGTCAAGTACGCGGTCCAAAGCTTCTTCATCGCTTAATGCGGCGAATTCTACCCCTGTTATGCGGTTCCGGTCTGTATCTTCAGGTTTCCATAGCCCTATTTGGCGAGCAATTTCAGTAGCTGTTCCCGGAGTGTCTCCTGTAACAATTTTCACACCGATACCTGCCGATTGACATTTTTGTACGGCTTCCGGTACATCTGGACGAATAGGGTCGCTGATAGCTACGATACCTAGGAAAATCATATTTCCTTCATTGACAAGTTCGGCACAATCATTGCCGGAGTTTTCAGGAATAAATTTGTAAGCCAACCCTAAGGTACGCATTGCCTTGTTCTGGTAGGCCAGCAAATCGGCATTGTAATGAGTCAGTTCCTCAGGAGAGAGGTTACATTTTCCCATTACAATTTCGGGAGCTCCTTTTATATAGAGTACCTTTTTCTGTTGAATAGGTGAATCTACTAATGTAGCCATGTACTTACGTTCTGTAGAGAAAGTAAGTTGATTGATTACTTTTGCATTTTCACGTAGTTCCAAATAGTTCTTGCCTTGTTCATTTAGCCAAAGCAATAAGGCTATTTCAGTAGGGTTACCCACTCCGGATGGTTTTTTGCTTTCTCCTGTTTCTTCAAGGAAAGCTGTAGAGTTGGCACTGATACCTTCGGCTATTAAATCTGCTTTGGTAGCATCAAGCTTCGCTTCATGTACCTGCATCAGGTTTTGTGTCAATGTACCTGTCTTGTCGGTACAAATCACAGTAATGGCACCCATTGTTTCGCAAGCATGCATTTTACGTACCAAGTTATTGGTTTTCAGCATACGGCGCATATTCAGTGCAAGACTTAAAGTGACACTCATCGGTAAGCCTTCAGGAACGGCTACTACAATTAAAGTGACAGCCATCATGAAGTATTTCAGTACAATGCGGGCAATTGCCATCCACCCATGCCAGTCAGTTATTTCATTTACGTTGAGGTAGGAGTAAAGATCTTTTGCTGTAAAAACAATAAAGGTGAGCGTGGCGATAGTAAAACCAATTTTTCCGATGAAACCGGCCAATTTGGTTAATTGGATATTCAATGGAGTTTCTTCTTCACTTTGTTCGGTAGCCTGACGTGCTACTTTTCCTATTTCGGTGGAATCTCCCACACGTTCTACCTTCATTATTCCATGTCCGTCAACCACTGTGGTGCCACGCATCACCTCATTGCTGGGGTAAGTGGCCTCTTCATCAAATAGTTCTTCATTGATAGTTTTGTTGACCATCAATTCTCCTGTCAAATTGGATTCATTCACTTGCAGGGAAATAGCTTCCAGCAAGATTCCGTCGGCAGGGATCTCTTCACCTGTATTCAGCACTACAATATCACCCACTACAATCTCTTTACGAGGAATTTCCCGTACTTTCCCATTTCTGATAACTGTGACTGGTGTTTCTTCACCTACAGCATTCAGTAAGTCGAACTTCTTGTTTGCGTCGTATTCAAAGTAGAATCCGATACCAGTTGCCAGAAAGATAGCAAAGAAAATACCGATTGTTTCCGCATACTCATTTTCAATAATGGAAATCACTAAAGAAAAGAATGCTGCGACTAAAAGAATACGTATAACCGGGTCGCGGAACTTTTCCAGATAAAGTTTCCACATGGAGGGACGTTTGGGAGGTGTCAGGAGGTTAGTCCCATGTTTCTCCCTACTGATAAGGACTTCTTTGTCCGAAAGCCCTGTTAGGGCTGTTTCCTGTTTTTTTTGTGCCATATGGCTTTGCAGAATTAATTAATGGAGCACAAAAATACAATTTATATCCTTACGAATTAGGGAATTAAATCTTTTTATCAAAATTTGGGCGCTAAATCTTGCAAGTTTCAGGAGAATATACTACTTTTGCAACTGCTAACAAGAAATTGTGAGCACGGACTTGTAGCTCAGTTGGTTAGAGCAACAGACTCATAATCTGGAGGTCCCTGGTTCAAGCCCAGGCTGGTCCACAAAGCATAAAACAAAGGAAATCAAGCCGTTACAAAGAGATTTGTAGCGGCTTTTTTCTTTGCACACAAAAGTTCATTGCACACAATTTGGGCTCACCCGATAAATCAGGGGGAAAATTCTTTAATTCTATAGAAAATTTGCACCTTTGTACCATGAACAATCAAGG